>JASFZI010000038.1:0-3677 GCA_045107135.1 Candidatus Altimarinota bacterium | reverse complement strand
GGGAGGGAATCTTGGTTATTTGTAAGTATGTTATATGTTTGCATGGTATATTCTTTTTTATAATTGTAACAAAAAATAGGAATATTTTCTTTTGTTAGTATACATTATAAGAAAATTAAGTTTATATTGTTAAAATGACAACATATTTTAATTTAATAATGTACCTATTTCAAATTTCTTAAACTCTTTTGTTGAAACAAATATTTCTTTTTTAATGATTCATTCAATAGAGAGTTATACTCTTTAAATGGGAATAAATTAATGTATGTAATGTGTTTCAAACCATTTATGTAGAATATTCTGTGAGAATTTTTGTTCTATATTAAAAAGTAATAGCAGTCTTTTTAAAGGCATGAAGGTTGAGACTGTTGTATCTAGAAGGAACTATTATAAATAAAGTTAAAGATTCTATAGTATCGTATTTTTTTGTAAATGGTATTATACTTATATTAAGTTTTATTGGTATTTTTGATATTGCAAATACAATCTCACTTAGAAATATAGCAAATTCTATAACTAGTGAAAATGTATATTCCACTTCAAATAAGTCTTTGACTCTAATGATAAGTAATACTTTCTTTGAAAAAGAATTTAAATCTAAAACACCATTGGATAAAGATAAACTGTATACTCTTCTAAATAATATAATTATGCAAAAACCAAAGAGTATTATTTTTGACTTAGATATTTCACCGGATTATGATTTTTCAAATCTATCTAAAAATTTACTTAATCATAAGCTTTATAATCTTTTAAAGAAACATGCAATTAATATTAATATTATATTGCCATTTGCATTTATTAGCGATACACAAGAAAATAAGCGTATCAAAAAAGAATGGATTAAGGAAATGTGTACTGCTAACATAAAATTTGCTTTACCATTTCTAGATGCTGAAATGGGGGTGGCTTTAAGATATCATGATTATAATAATAATTTATCATTAGGACAAGTAAGTAATCTTTCAATATGCGCTGATGTATTATCTACAACGAATATTGAAAATTTACAGAATAAGTATCAAAAAAAATATAATCAATCAGAAAAATATCCAATTAATTACAAAAATATACAGACAAGTACTATAATCCTAAATTCTATGAATGATTTAAAAAAATATGATTTAACGGATAAAAGTATTTTTTTAGGTGGAGGATATGGGTTTAGTGATAAATATATTACTCCGTATGGTGAAAAATATGGAGTACAGATACATGAAGCAATATTTTATACCATATCTCATAAAATAGATAGAGCAAGCATTTATATAACTATTTTAATTGATTTTTTACTTGCTATTTCATTTGGTATTTTAATTGAACAAGTATTAGAAAAGAGAGAGAAAATTACAACATTAAATAGCTTGGTTTTTAATAATGTTTTATTGTTTTTTATTCTTATAGTATTTGTGCTTATATCTATGGAAACTAGCAATTATATGTATCACAATTTATATATATGGTTAAATCCAATCCCTATAATTATAGGGATGTTTCTTGATTCTATTATTGGTGCTAGTAAAAAAAATATTACCAATACAAAAAAGAATGCATGGCTTTACAATATAATGTTAGGAATATTTGTTTTAGCCGGAATATGGGCTATGATAAACGATTTATTTAATCTTTAAGGGATGTTTATGAAAATTTATTTATTTATATTTGTTTTGGTAGTTAATTTAAATGCTTATATATTATTTTTAGGTAACTCTAATGATAAATTTAAATGTGATAACCAGGAGTATAGTCCAACAAAAATGTTAAAATGCTCAAAAGTGATAGCTGTAACAAATATAACTTTTTGCTATTTTAAAAATAGAAATTTAGGATGTAGGAAATTATTTAAAAATGACGAGTTGTTTATGAATAATATAGATAATAATTCTCTTAGTTTTAAGAGACTTTTATCTTTTAATGAAGTTAAGCAAACTACATTTGGGATTAAAAGATTTTCAGATATAAAAAATGAGAATAATTTAATTCCAAATGGAACAATTCTTAAACCAAAGCGGAATTTTATTATATACATTATGTCAAAAGATCAGAATGCAACATATCTGTTATTAAGTAATAAAAAAATAATATTTAAAACAAAAATAATTAATAATAGAATTAAAATTCCAAAATCAATGTTAAATTATAATACAGAATATACTTGGATAATTAAAAACAATAAAAAACAATTTTCTGGTAGTTTTGATATTTTAGATAGGGAGTCAGAAAAGGAATTATTTCAAGAATTAAGAAAAAATACCGAGAATATAAATAATAAAAAAATACTGAAACAGATAAAAAGTATTATATTTGATCAGTATGGATTAAAATATGACAGATATAAATTATTAAAAGGTGGATTAAATGAAAAAGATAGTGATTAGTTTATTGTTGGCTGTAGGTGTGTTAGGTGCATTTGGGTTTAGTGATATTTCCTCTGGTATTAAAGAAGTAGCTACGAGTACAAAATCAATGTTTAATGATGATAGTAATACTAGTACAACTAGAGTAGATACTGAATGTACAAACCCAATGGATAATTATAAGAATAATTACAGGGAAGCATTAAAAATTGCTGGAGTATATTGTGCATCTAATTCTTCTTCTTTTATGAATTTGATAAGCAGTGAAAATTCAAATACAAAAGAAAATAGCAAAGCGTTAAAGCTTCTAACCAAAGAGATTGCAAAAAAAACAGTATGGCTTCCTATTGAAATTGAAAAAAAATATGGTGAGCAAATTTATAAATCAAGATTAAAGAATGAGGATGTTGTGTTAAGAAGCACTAAAAATAGAAAATATAAAAAGATGTATAAGAAATTGGACTTATTTGTTAAGAAATACAATACTTATCTTGAGAAAAATGATTATTTAAAAAACAACTCATATCCATTTAAAATAAAAATATTTATTCTATCAAGTAAAAATAGAGTTGAAGCGATTCCAGGTGGGTATATATTTATTAGCGAAGATTTTATAAAAGGAAAAAGGTATCGAACAGTTCTTGCACATGAATTGACGCATATATCAAAAAGACACTTAACAAAAGATTTACAATATAGACTTATAAATGGATATGATAATATTGCTGATATAATAAAATTAATAAAAAAACTAAATGAACCTAATGTTAAACAAAAAGATATAGTATTTTCATCTTTAGTATCTGCAAACTTAATATATGAACACTTTGAGAAACATACACAGGATCAAGAGTTAGAAGCTGATGCTTGTAGCTTGAAAATTTTAACTAGTATAAATCAAAAAAGAAAGAAAAAATATGTTCAAGAACTGATTAAAAATATAGATATTACTATGCAAGATGAGCAAGATGCTAATGAGATGGCAATATTTACATTTCAAGAGCATCCTAATAAAAAAGTAAGAATAAATAATATTAAAAATTTATCTCAAAAATTATAGAATGTTTATATAAATTATCACTATTTAAGTACTATTGTACACAGAGGATTTTTTTATTATCTAAGTATACTACTCTTGTCAAAGTAAAAAATAATTCGCGCCAAAAACGTAGTCTAATTATCTTTGACCACTGTTGCATCTCCTTTTTAGTTTAAATCCCTGTCTTTCCAGTATTTTGTTCCCTGTATAGTTGCCTGTAAAGCCAAACCGTTTTTTGTGAGTTTGTATATTCTAATGCCTGGTGCTACTGTAACAGAAGC
>JASFZI010000037.1:0-7910 GCA_045107135.1 Candidatus Altimarinota bacterium | reverse complement strand
TATTTATTTTTATTATTCTTTTTAAAAATACATTCTTTTAATTTAAGTCACATATAGAAAAATATACTATCTCATATAGTAGCTCATATTCCTACTAATACTCATACTATAAAAAGATTTAAACCTCAGACTATTAATGTCATTATAGTTGTATAAAATGAAATAGCTGTAACAGTAGATACTCATCAAATTATAGATATTAGAAACACTAAGAAATATCATTCATTAATTCATATATATGCTACTATTTCTTCTGGACTATAAAATGTAAGTGCCCAACTCCACATTATTATGAATAATAAAATTAACAAGAATATAGATAATGCTTTATATTTTTTTTTCATAATTTTTAGGTTAATTTTTTCGGCTATAATTAGCAACTATAATTATCAGTATGTCTATTATATTATAAATAATATATAAAAATTACAACTTCTAAAGTAAAATTTAACTTTTAGTTCAAAAAATTGACAGGAAAGCCAAATGTATGGTAAAATAAAGTATATGTTTACAAAAAAATAAACATAAAAATAAAAATAAAAAATAAAATGATAGATTTTAGACAAAAAGTTATTAATTTCAAAAATAAAATTAATAACAAAATAATAAAAATAAAAATAAATAATACAAAAGATAAACTTAATAAAATTAGAGTTAATACTTTTGTATGATATTTTAGTGTTATTTTAATTTGAAGTTTATTTATTTCTATCAATATATTTAATTTTCTAGTATGTTTATCTGTAAACTACCCTAAATTAAATATTTCAATATATCAATCAAGAAATATTGCATCGCTTAAGTATGCTAATATAATTATTCCTAAAAGTGAAAATATTATTACTCCTCTTTCAAGTAAGAAAATTAATAAAATGTCTAATAACAGTAAAATAATCTACGAAAAATTAAAATACAAAAAGACCTTTATTGAAAAATTTTGAGAGACTCTAAACAACATCACAGTAAAGAATAAAAAGGCATATATTGATCAAATTGACGACATTTTATTAAGAGTAGATTTCACTACATCTGAATCATCCTTTGAAATAGAGATTATAACAGCAAAAATGTTAGCATTAAAAGAAATTTTAAGTGAATCATTAAATGATATAGATGTTTTAGAGGAGGAAAATCTAGCATTCAATTCAGCATCAATAAGTGATTTAAAAAATAATACTAAAGAAATTTCTCAAATTCCTATAATTAAAGAAGAAACAAAAATCGAAGTTAAAGAAATCCCTGAAAAGCCTATAATTAAAAAAGAAATAAAAACTGAAATTAAGAAAATTCCTCAAGCTCCTATTATTAAACCTGTAATTAAACAGGAAATAAAAATTGAAGTTAAAGAAGCTCCTCAAATTCCTGAAATTAAAGAGGAAATAAAAACTAAAATTAAGGAAGTTACTCAAACTCCTGTAGTTAAAGAAGAGATAACTAATAATATTGATAGTATTTCAGCAAATTTAAATATAGAAATAAAAAAAATATTAGAAAAATTAAATGGTGATATATTTAATTCTTTTAAAATAAAAATATTAAAAAATGATAATTTTTTCATTGAAAATTGAATTTGGTATACATATATATATACAAATTATAAAAATTTTTGAAAATGAATTATTCCATCAAAAAATGACCTACAACGTGGCTGATTAAATAAAAAAACTACTCTTTTATTACTAGATAATGATTTATGAGCATCATTCGTTACAGATTATAAAAAAGTAAAATTGATTAGTGATTACATAATCTCAGGAGTAACAAATAAACATGAATTCTTGTCTGAATTAATAGATGACAAAAGATATATATATTCCGATACAGATAGCTTATTTTTAAGCTTAAAAATAGAAACTGAAAATTTAATTAAATGATTATCAAACTGAAACAAAGTATCAAAGATTTATGAATATATTTTAAAAAATATATCATATTCAACAACTTTTAGTATAAATAATAAAGAAATATTTTCATGAATAATAACATATAAAAATAAAAATTGAATCTGTGGATGATATACAAAATTAAGTTTATATATGCTAAGTTTCGCATGAATTTTTGATGCTAAAGTTGTAAAATGAGATGTGTTAGATGCTGCGGATTTCCCAAATATCGGTCATGCATGGTTAAAAATTGGATCTTTATATTACGATCCAACATTCGATGATCCAACATGAGCTACAAAAACTAAAACTTTTAATGAATATAAGTACTTTTGATTACCAAAAGATTTATTTTATACTAATAGATATGATTATGGGACTCTTCCTTCATATCTTAAAAATGAAGATTTAAAATCTAGAGAAGTCTTAATACAAAATAATATATTAAAACTTATCCCAAAATATGAAAATCTAAACTATATTTTATTAAAACCTTTTGCTTTTAGAAAGGATAATAATTTGGAATATAATGAGAAAATAACTATAGAAAAATTAAAAAACATAATTCCTTATTATGAAGTAAGTAATTATAAATTTGTAGAAGATAATCAAATTAAAAAAATCTGAAATATTGATTATTTCACTACAGATGATTCAAATATTGAAACTTTATTAGAACAAATAGATTACAATTTAGATTGATATAAATTATTCAAATGGGATAATTGAACATATAGACTATCTTATAATGTTACAATAATATAAAAAACACTATATCAATATAGTGTTTTTTATATCTATAAATTCTTTCAAATATCAAATAAATTAATAATTGGTGGTGATAATCTGTCACCTCCTTTTTTTTGCTATAAATAGACAAGATGCCTATGTTTAGGCATTTACTAAATTGAAGAACAAAGAAATTGAGTTAAAATAATAATGTATTAAAACAATTAATGCAAATAAAAAAATAAAAAATTTATTTTCTAAAAAAGCATTATGAAAACAATAAACAAACTACTATCTGCAATAATTATATTAAGCATATATATGACTTGATATGCAGATGAATCTCAAACATTAAATGACTTCAATAAAAATGAAATAATTAAAGAGTTCAAAATCAAAACAACTGAAAGTGATAACTATTTTCTAGAAAATTGAATATGGTATACATATGTATATAAAGAATATAAAAAAATCTGAAATTGAGTTATACTTTCAAAAGACAAGCTATTAACGTATGGGCTAGATACAAATAAAACTCTTTTAGTATTAGATAATAATAATTGAATATATTTTGTTACTAATTATAAAAAAGTAAAATTAATTAGTGATAATATAATTTCATGAGTTTCTAATAAAAAAGAATTTTTAAATCAATTAGTAGATGATAAAAAATATTTATTATCTGATACTGATGAATTGTTTATAAGACTAAAAAATGAAACGCTTAAATTAACTAAATGATTAAATACAGCTTGAAAGATATATAAAATATATGATTATATATTAACAAATACTGATTATTCTATTACTTTTGATATAAATAATAAGGAAATATTTTCTTGAATTTCTACTTATGAAAATAATATTTGAATTTGTGGATGATATTCAAAATTTTATTTATATATGTTAAGCTTTGCTTGAATTAAAGATGTAGAAGTAATCAATTGAACAGTAATTGATGCAAATAATTTTCAAAATATTGGTCACGCATGGGTAAGAATATGAAAATTATATTTTGATTTAACTTTCGATGATCCTATTTGAGCTTTGAAAGATAAAACATTCAGTGAATACAAATATTTTTGATTACCTATAGATTTATTTTATGCAGATAGGTTTGATTATGGTACACTCCCTGAATACCTAAAAACTACAAGCTTAGAATATAGAAAAAATTTAATAAATGAAAATTTATCACAACTTACAAGCAAGTATGAAAATAAAAATTATCTATTATTAAAATCATTTACTTTTAAAGAAAATAATCAAATTTTATTTAGTGAGAAAATGACAATAAAAAAATTAGAAAATATAATACCAACTTTTGAAGTTAATAATTATAAATTTAAAGAAAATAATCAAACAAAAAAAATTATAAATATAAAATATTATACTATAAATGATACAAATATCGAGACATTGCTTAAACAGTTAAATTATAATTTAGAATGATATAAATTATTAAAATGGGATAATTGAACATATAGGTTAGTTTATAGTATAATTACAGATGAATTAGCTTTTAATTATTAATTAAAAACACAAAAAAACACTAGAAAAATTCTAGTGTTTTTTTATATTACAATAATTTAAGTATTAGATATTTTTTGATAACTAATAGCTAATTGTAATTTAAAATAATTTAACATATTTGAAATATCAATATTACCTTGAATGCTTTGCTCCAAATCTTCAATCTTAGAGAAAATTTCTAAAGTAAATTGTTCTCTTTTTTCATTATCTAAAGCTTCTACCCTATTTATAATCCTTGATATTGCAATTCTATATTTAGCAGCAACAGATTCTCAATATAAATATTTTTCAAGCTCTGCTTTGTCTTCATTAACAAACTTTGCTTGCACAACCCATCTTCATTCTATACCTCAAATAGGGGTACAAGTTATTAGTGTTAAATTACTTCACATACCTGGGTTCATAATTCAAACGTTAGTTGGTTCAGTTTCAAAAGATTTTTCTACTCTATAAACAAACCTTTCAAATTCTCAATTTGATTGAATTTTGTATACCCATATTTCTTCTCAAACATCAAGTTCGATTATTTTTTGAAATTGTGTTTTATATCTACCATTATCAAACTTCCAATATGAACTATGTCAATATATTACCCTATTTCATACCTCTCAATAAGCACTACTTGTACTAGGATAACTCATTACTCAAGTTCTTAAATATGGATTAACATTTACTTCTCTTCAATTAATCAGTTTTTCATAATCTTCAGAGTCATTTGGAACATAGTTTACAGGAACAATTAACCCATTACTTGGAACTACTATATATTCTCCTCTATTTCTATCTTCCTCAGGTAATTTTAGTTTCCAAATATTAATATCATTAATAAAACTACTTGTCATTGGAGGAGCATTTAACTCAACCCTATTATCATTATTTATACCGACTCTTTCACTAATAGGAGTTCAAGTTTTTAATAATATCTGTGGCAAAGATTCAATACTAGATTTTCAAATTTTTTCTTCATCTATTTCAATATCTTTTAACTCATTCCCTTTATCTACATAATCATTAAATACTCTTTCAATTCCTCATCAACCACCTCATCCACTATCAGATTTTCCCTTAATTAATTCTTCTCATGCAGCTACAATTTCTTCTTCTACTGTATATGTAATTAAATCATTAAACGAAATATCTAAAGTACATACATTGCTTGAAGTTTTCCAATACGTAGAATTTTCGTCATATATTTCCGCAACAGAAACACTACAAACAGGAGTATAACTTTCTGTTACATCATAATCACAAACAAATGTAGCATATGAACTAGATCATTCAACTGGAGTCTTAATTTGTTTAGCAGATCAATCTCAACAATCTAACATAAACATCTCTGTATCAGCATTTCAGTTACATGTTAATTCAATACTTCAGGTTGATGTTCAAAGATCAGTTGTGATTTCTAAACCATCACAAGTCGCAGTATGAATAGAACTACCTCCTCAACTCGAACTAGAACTTGGAATAAAAGTTGGTATTTCATCCTCATAATTACCAAAATCATATTCTTCTTCATTTTCAACTCATACAACAATATTATGACATCATTCATCTTCTAGAGAAGGAAATGTTTGGGTCCATCATTCTTGTTGCGTTTCACAAATTGTATATTCTCAAACTGGGATATTATCAAATAAATAATATCAATTTTCATTTGTTAAAGTTGTTCAAGTATAGCTTGATCAGCTAAGGGTGATTTCCCATCTACCTAATGGTGACTCATAACCTAAACAAACAAATGCTGTTCATTCTATAATTTCTCTTACTCAACAATTATCCCAATCACTATTTTCATTTAAATCGTTAAATTTATATCAACCTACTGAACTAGTCTCTGGTTTTTCAGGTGCGTTAGTATCTTGGTTAACAATAGTGAATACATTATGTTCTATATCAACTAATTCTTCTCATAATCAACTCATTATTTCCCAATCAACTTTTAATGTTTCATCAATTGTATAATATCCAAAAGGAACATCTTCAAAAGTCACACATCAGTTTTCACCAGTAGTACCGGCATAACCTTCAAATATTTCTACTTCAAGATCACCTACATTATCAGAATATCCAGTGTCTAGAACTGTAAAATCAAATGTTCAACTATAACTTGAAAATCATATAGCATATTCATGATCTCATGCTAAATAATTACTCCAATTAGTTGGTACTCAATTAACCATAATTCCTAAATATCCTTCATAAGGAGTATTTAAATTATTAACATTAATCCAAGGAAAATAATCTCAGCTATATCAATCAGTTAATAATCTTTCAGAATAATTTGCATCATTTAATAATCAATTAGTTCAACGGTACTCATATGTACCATTAGCAACTAATACATAATTACCTTCACTTAAACTAGCAGAAGAAACTGGTGTTCAAGTAGTTGTTGGAACAATTACTTCTTCTACACTATTTCAAAGTAATTGTAAATTCCATCAACTTAATGGATTTCATCTAGAGTCTTCTTTACAAAGAGTAACTTCTCCTGACGTAATTTCATGGTTACCAAATTGATACTCTTCTAAACTACCTAATTCAACTACAATAGAATAACATTCATTATCTACAGGTAGTGTTTGAAACCACCCAATTTGTTGTACTTCACAAAGAGTATATTCTCAAACTGGAACATCATTAAATATATAATGTCAACCTTCTACTGTTGTTCCTGTATAAGTAGTTCAACTATTACTTAGAACCATCTCCCATCAATCTAACCCCCATTCATCATCCATACAAGCTGATATAAATAGTTCATTATCTGGTATAATTACTCCTCAACATGGTTCATTCCATTGAGTATCCTCATTTCTATCATTAAATTTAAATACAGCAACAGAACCAGTATCTGGTAATATTTCAACAGGACAACTAGCCAAATCATTAATATTATTTGTACTATTTGTTATTTTAGTTAAATCACTAATATCATCTAGACTAAATGAATATAGACTATTATTATTATCAGTTACATAAAACAATCAATCTTTAAACACTAATCAAGTAGAATCTATATTATTTCATAGATAATTTACATATCATAAGAATGTTGCAGTTGTATTAGTAGTAACAGCAACTCTATAGAATTTTCAATTTTTTACCATTACATACAAATCTCAATTATCATCAAATATCAGATCTCATCAATCTTTATTAATTAATCAAGTTGCATCGATATGAGTTGCTTCTCAAGTAAGCGTATTTATTGTAAATAAATTACTACTTTTATATTCACTCATAGCATACAATACACCATCTCTATTAAAGGCCATCTTAGTAAATAATCTTTGAGTATTAGTAAATCATATAACAGTATTAGTATGAGTAGCTATATCATAGACTCCTAATCTTGGATTACCATTTGTATTTTCTAAATAATATACATTTCAAGTTACTCTATCAGCTGCAGCAGCTGAAGAACCAAATGCTAAATCATTAACATATGTTTGTAATCCAGTTGATAAATCAATTATAGATAAATCTTTTTGATTATTTACACTAAAATCGTTTTCACAAACACCTAATGGATCCGGTCCCTTCGGAACATTCCAAGCAACACACTGAACTGTTTTTCAGTATCATAAATCTTCACCTTGAATATATTCAACGTTATCATAATTTTTGATATCTATTCAACAATATAGCTCTGCAGTGAATTCTGCTCAATTCGGATTTAGTGTATCTGTAAATGGGATATATCCATCTTGAAGCACTTCACGAACTTTTATTCTAGTAATATTTTCTAAATCTCTAGTA
>JASFZI010000036.1:0-4651 GCA_045107135.1 Candidatus Altimarinota bacterium | reverse complement strand
TTTCTTTTTTTGGTGTTTCTTTTTTTGGTGTTTCTTTTTTTACTTTTTTATCTTCTGTGAAAGATCATTTTAACCAATCTGGAATATTATCATCAGATTTTTTATTAGATTCTTTTTTTGCTTCTACTTTTCAATCTTTCTTAACATCTGATGCTTTATCTTCTGTAAAAGATCATTTTAACCAATCTGGAATATCATTATCTTCAATTTTTGTTGCTTCTTCAATTTTTTTATCAGTAATTATTTCTTTTTTCTCATCTTTTTTTACATCACTTATTTTATCTTGTTTCTTTTTTTGTGATATTTCTACTTTTGATTTTTCTTCTTTAACTTTTGGTTTTTCCTCTTTTTTCACTTCTGTCTTAGTTTCAGAAACTTTATCTTCTGTAAAACTTCATTTTAACCAATCTGGAACCTCTTCATTTTTTCAAGATTCTTTTTTTATAATTTCTTCTGTTTTTACTTCAGGTACTTTTTGTACTTCTTTTTGTTTTATAACTTCTGGTATTTTCTCTTGTTTATACTCTATTTTCGTATCAAAAGATTTATCTTCCTTGTTTTTAGTATCCTTCTCAATGTTTAAATCATTTAAAATATCTACTCCCATTCAGGTATCATTATCTCTATTTTCTATAGATTTAACTCAAGAAGTTTTTTCAATAATAAAATCTTGAAATCAAAGATGTTTATCTTTATTTACTAATAAATAATAAATATAATATCCTGTTACTATTCAAATAAATCATAAAATAATATAGAATATCCACTTAAAAATACCTAACAATAATCACATAAAATTAGATGTTCATCATGACACCGTTTCTTTTATAATTTCATTTTTTTCTTCCATCGGAATATTTTCTACTCATCCATAAATTAAAGTCTTTAGAATTGCTTTAAAATCTGTTTTTTCTTTATTTGTCATAACTGTATCAACAGCTACAACTTCAAGTATTTCTTCTCATATAACTTTACTATTTTCTATATTTTCACTATCTCTAATTCCCTCTAATTTTAATACCATTTCTTCATAACATAGTGCTTGAGTTCACTCTGTAGAATCTGTACATACTATTGTAGTAGGTAACAAGTTTTTTAAAGCATTAAATGTGATAGCTTTTTCACTTTGATCTTTTTGATTATCAACTAATAATGATTCAAGTAAGTTTATTATTTCATCAGTATTACTAATTTCTATATCATATATAAACCCTTCAAAATCTAGGATAACATTTGTTTTTTCTCTATTATCTCACCATTCTTCCTGTAATTTTTGAACATACATTAAAGCTTTTAATTTATGTTGTTTAGGAAGAGCACTTACATATTCTTTTAATTTTTCTATTTTTAATTTTATTGATTCTGAAACTCATTCAAAAATAATACTATCTATATCAACCATTTCTTCTTCAATATAGTTTTTAATAATCGTTATATCTTTTGACCCAACAACTTCTCATGAAATATTCTTTATAAATACTCTAACTTTTTGAATTTTACTTCTATTTAGTATTACTTTAATCGGTTCTCATGAAGTATATGAATTTGATCCTGAATTATCTTCATCATCATCATTTGATCAATTCAAATCAGAATCATATTCAATATCATAATCAATTACATAATTTTCAATATTAGGAGTACTTTCTCATATATATAAAAGTATATCTCTTGATTCCCCTTCTAGAATAATTTTATCTTCTTCAATTGGAAAATTAGAAAATAAAACCAATCATCCTTTTATTAATGTAATTATATTTCTTACATTTTTAACTACCTTTTTCTCAACATCTTTTATTTTAGTTCATTCAGCAATTTTTAGATTAACATAATGAGAAACTTTTCAATCTGTATATGTGTGTACAACATATCTTTTATTATTTATAATAGTTCAATCTCATAAATCCCATCTAACTGAGTCTGATGTTCAAATACTTTCATCAAAGAAAATAAATTTACTTCAGATCGAAATATATCAAAAATCAGGTTTCAAAACATTTGATACATTAACTGTAATACTTTTTGTATTACTAAATCATTTATATTTTGCTTTTACTTTTATATGTTTTTTTCATGACGACGTATATTTATAGCTTTCTACATTTGATGAAGATTCTTTATCATAGAATCAATCTCAATCAAAATCCCAAGAATATTTAACTTTTTTACTTAAATCTTGACCTAATATATTTTCAACATTAGATGTAAACGTTACCTCATCTCAAATAGCTATTGATGAATCATCAACAGACAAACTAATTAAAGGAGTATTTAGATTATCCCCTGTTAAAGTTATAAAATATTTAGAACCTGTAATATCTTCTGATGAAATAGTTTGTTCATTATTATCTTTCATAACAACAACAAAATAATAATTTCATGTTATTTTAGGTAATACAAAACTTGTTGTAGATGATTTAGTTGCTCTAAAATCTTGTGGTTCAGAATCTATATCAGTATAATAATACCATAAATATGACTGAATAACTCAATCTCTATCTTCTGCTCATAAAGCACTTATATTTACTATAACTGGATCTGTTTCTTCATTTACTACTCTAATATCAATTGTTGATAATATTGGTTTTAAATTTCTAACATCCATATTAATAAGTGTACTATGAGTTTTTCCATTATCATCACTTTTAACAGTAAGCTTAATTGAAAAACAACCAAGTTCATCAAATTTCTTTGTAAATTCTTGAGAATTTTTATAAGAATCTCTTCATAATTTCCAAGAATATGTTAATCCATCATTTTTACCTGTAATATTAACACTTTCTTTTCAAGAAAATGTTACAGAATCAACTCTATTAACTACATATGCTCAATTTCAATCACAAGCTGTAGGATCATAAATTACTTCATTTCTAGTAGTATCTTTAATTGATATAAATGAATATGGAGCATTTGAATCTCAAATATAAACATTTTTTGTATAAGTGTTTTCTTTATCATTTTTATCTCTTACTTTTAATTCAACTTTAAAAATACCACTTTTTATATATCTATGAGTTACATCTGAATCATCTCATCATAATGTTTTTCCATCACCAAAATCCCATTCATAAAATTTAGCTTCTGGTGATTCTCATACAAATCTAATACTATTTAATCTTTGAGCAACTCTAGGAAAAGCAAAGAAATCAACAGATAATATAGATTTAACTGATACTTTTTCTTTTTTTTGTGAAGATATCCCATCAGGATCTTCAACATTTAAAACAACTGAATGTTCTCATATTGAATCAAAAGAAAAATATCATGTTGAACCATTAAAATTTGGTTCTTCTAACTCTATTCTATTTCAATCAACCGTCCAAGAATATTTTAATTTACCATCATCTGAAAAATCAGGATCAAAACTCTTTGAAGCATCAAAGAATATTCTATTTGGCTTATTTGGAAATGGTATACTTGTAGTAAAATCAGCAACCGGTGGTCTTGAGTTTATATAAATAATTTTACTATCAACATCTGTTTCTCAAGAAGGTAATGTAACAGTCATCTTTACATTATATTTACCCTTTTCATTAAATGAATAAGTAAATAAAGTTCCTGCTTTTCTTAATATAACTTCATCCTTATTTAAATCAATAATTTCCCAAGCATAACTTAGATTTTTATCATTTCAAGAATTTTGCGCTGAAAATGTGAATTTATCTCATAAAAATCCATCATCTAAAGAAGATATAATAGTAGCAATTGGATCATGAATACTTATAATAAATTTTCTTTCAACTTGTTTTAATTCATTTGTTTTTAATTTTAATGTAACAGTAAAATCTCATTCTCCAGCATATACTACTCTTTCAACATTTGGGGCTCAAGAATAATCTTTAGTAACTCCATTTCAAAAATCCCAAGAAGTTTGGATAAACTTTGCTCCAGAAGTAGGTGTAGAACTAGTTGCGTCAAACAACAATCAATATCTAGCCTCATCTGGTACAAATTTTAATTCATTATCACTTCTAAGAGTAGTAGAATTAACTTTAATAATTACTGAAGCTACTTTTTCTTTTATTGTAACATCTGCTCTTGAAGAAAATGGTAAAACATCAGTATAACCTTGCTCATTTCTATGAGAAGATGATACATCTAAAAAAACTGAAAAATTTCATTCTTCTTTAAATAAGTGAGTCATAGAAATATTATCTCCTAATATTTTCTTAGCTCAATCTTCATATATCCACCATGTATAATTATATGATTCTATTTGAGTTCATGTTGGATCAACCACTTTTCATCTTAAAGTAACAATTAAAGGAGCATTTCAAGTCTTTGGATATGCTTCTACTGTTCATTTAATTGATTGAATATTTGTTTTTTCTAAATAATTCTCTATAGCAATCAAAATTGCTGTATAATTTGAATCATTATTTGGATACTTGATTCATACCTCTATTGCGGTTCTAAGATGATTATAGTAGTTTTTATTACTTAAGCTATCTGGTAGATAATTATACCCCTTCTGTGCTAGATCTAAAATCCTACCTGCAGAAGCGATATCAATACTTTGATTGATTTCATATTTATTTCTAAATACAAAAAATTCATCTGTTATTTTATATCTAAACTCATTAAAAGTTCCAATATCTACAGCTCTAAGTTGAGTATAAACAGGTTCCTCTGCAGCATATGCTGGGCTAGA
>JASFZI010000035.1:0-4552 GCA_045107135.1 Candidatus Altimarinota bacterium | reverse complement strand
AAGCAATCTCATGTTTAGAACTATAAAGTAAAAGATTACCACGTCGCTTAGCTCCTCGTAATGACGAATAATTTAGTCAGTTCGAGTGATTTTTTGAAAAGGAATGAAGAAAAATAGTATCGAGAACTGTTTTTAAAAGTGAAAAGAGAGAAGTGAAACGTAAAAAACAATAAAAAACGTCATTGCGAGAGCAACGAAGCAATCTCATGTTTAGAACTATAAAGCAAAAGATTACCACGTCGCTTAGCTCCTCGTAATGACGATTAATATTGTCAGTTCGAGTAATTCCTCAATAGAGAAGGGATAGGGGAGTGTTTTAAGTAATATCGATTAAAGATTAAAATAACAAAGTTGAGCCAATTAAAAAAAGGTATTGCACTTTCATATGTAACCATATTTTTAACCAATGTAATTGGGTTATTGCTTACGCCTTTTATTATAAAATCTTTAGGTAATGGTGAATTGTACCCTAATTAGACATCTCAGGTTTTTTATTTGAGGATTTATGAAATCAGAATTTATTAAATTAAATGGTTGAACATAATAAAAATAGCAAGCGTATTGTTAAAAATACAATGATGTTGTATTTTAGGATGATACTAATAATGTTAGTTTCGCTTTATACATCACGAATAATCTTAAATGTCCTTGGGGTTGAAGATTTTGGAATATATAATGTAGTTGGAGGAGTTGTTACAATGTTTGTTTTTCTTAATGGAGCAATGGCATCATCAACTCAACGATTTTTATCATATGAAATAGGAAAAAACGATTTTAAACAGTTACAAAAAACGTTTAACGTTACTTTGGTTATTCATGTAGTTATTGCAATAATTATTTTTCTATTAATAGAGACAGTTGGTGTATGGGTATTAAATAACTACTTGAATATTCCCAAAGAAAGAATGGAAGCAGCACAATGGGTTTACCATTTTTCTGCATTCTCATTTCTGATTTCAATCATTAAGGTACCTTATAATGCAATTATTATAGCTCATGAAAGAATGAATATATATGCTTATGTAAGTATTTTTGAAGTGTTTATGAAGTTGCTAATTGTGTTTATGCTGACTTGGATATCATTTGATAAATTAAAATTATATGGAATTCTTCTTTTTGGTGTTAATGTTGTAGTTGCTATTATCTATGGGGCATATTCCCGTCTTCATTTTTTAGAAACTAAATTTGAATTGGTAAAGGATAAAGCATTATATAAAATTTTAATTAGTTACTCTGGTTGGAATTTATTTGGAAATTTAGCACTAGTTGCTAAAGGTCAAGGTATAACCATCATTTTGAATATTTTTTTCGGACCAGTTGTCAATGCTGCTCAGGCTGTAGCCAATCAAGTTAATGCAGCAGTACAAGCTTTTTTTTCAAATTTTCAAATGGCTGTGAACCCACAAATAATAAAATCATATTCAGCTAATGATAGAGACTATATGCTATCCTTAATATTAAGGAGTGCCAAATTTTCATTTTATCTTCTTTTTATTCTCTCTTTACCTATTATATTGGAAGTAGATACTATTTTAAACCTTTGGTTAAAGATTGTTCCTAATTATGCAAGTTCTTTTACTATTCTTATTTTGATTACTGTTTTGATAGATTCTTTTTCTGGTCCATTGATGACCGGTATCCAAGCCACCGGTAATATTAAGGTTTTTCAAATTATAGTTGGGACTTTACAAATATTAATTTTGCCTTTGTCTTATTTTCTGTTTAAATTTCATTATCCACCTCAAGCTACCTATTTTGTTAGCATCGCTATATCTATAATTGCACTTGTAATTCGACTATTTATTATGAAATCATTAATTGATGAATTTTCTATAAAGATATTCATTGAGGAAGTTATATTCAGAAATATAGTTATTGTAGTTTTATCCTTAATGTTACCACTTCTTTTAAAATATTTATTAGACTATAGTATCTTGAATTCTTTGATAATTATTATTATTTCAGTGCTTTCTTGTACTGTTTTTATTTACTATTTAGGTTTGAAAAATAACGAAAAAGTAATATTAAAAGTAGGAATTCAAAAGTTGTTTGTTAAAATAAAGTATTTGATAATTAAATTATTTCCAAATCGTAAATCATGACAAAAATTTCATTTGTAGGTGATATAATGTGTGAAGAGCAACAATTATTAGCCAATAAAACTAATAATTCTTTTGATTTTTTTGATATTTTTGAAAATATAAAACCTGCTTTCCTAGAATCTGATTTTGTTGTCGGTAATTTAGAAACGCCTTTAGCTGGAGAGGATTTCAAATATACAAATCACAAATGGAGCTTCAATTCACCAGTTGAATTTGCTTTAGCTGTTAAGAATGCTGGATTTGACTTGGTTGCAACCGCTAATAATCATTGCCTTGATCGAGGGGTTAAAGGATTATATAATACAATAAGAAATTTAAATCAAATTAATTTAGATTATACTGGAACTTATTTGTCTGAAAAAGAAAGCGAAAAGATTTATATTAATAAAATTGGTGCTATTAAGATTGCATTTATTTCATATTCCTATGGGACAAACGCATTGTTCAATAAGTTTCATTTGAGAAGAAAGGAAAGGTTTGCTGTTAATTTGTTTAGGAGGCAAGAGAAAGCAATATCAAGAATTAATATTATAAGTCGTATTGTAAGAAGAATAGAAGATACTATAATTAATGGATACACTTTAAACTCTCGTCTTAGACATCTTAAGAGAAAAATTAAACTGGCAAAGCGAGATGCTGATTTAGTTTTTGTTTTAATGCATAGTGGTGGGCAGTATAATTTAAAGCCAGATAATTGGACTGTTAGTTTAATGGATTATTTGATGAAAAATAGCGTTGATGCAGTTATAGGTTGCCATCCACATGTTGTTCAAAGAATGTCAATTAAGGGAGACAATCAGATAGGAGCTTTTTCATTGGGGAATTTTTGTTCCTACCCAGGTAGTGATTCTTGTAAAATGAATCAAAGTGAATATTCTATTATTTTGCATATTTATTTAAATGAAATTTCTAAGAGTATTGAAAAAGTTACTTTTCAAATTTCAAAATCTGTTATTGATTCAGGTGGTAAAGCGAAAATATATTTGCTTTATGATTTAATAAATAATGAAAAAGATGAAATAATTAAAAAGGAACTTACAAAAGACAATTTATTAATAGTTAATAGATTTTTGAATCAACAAGTTGAAAATGTGCACATAGAAAATGAATATTTATTATGCAATATCAAATAATTATTTCATAAAATAATTAAATAATAGCAGTAATGATTGAATTAAAAGAAATATTTATAAGGAGAAATAACGATAAAGTGTTCCTTTGTTCTAATATTAAAATAGACAATAAAGAACAAGAAGTATGGTTTTCAGCTGATAAAAGATTTGAAAAATATATATCATTAACAAATGGAGATTGTTTTATTCTAGTTTTATTTATTTATGCAGTACTTAATAACAAAAGTTTTGTTTCAGCTGTTCCTGTATCAAAAAGATTAAAATATGGTGTAATAGATGTTCTGTTAAATACTTTTATTAATAAGGGTATTTATCCTAAAAATTTAAATATTGATTTTAAATATGAAGATGATACTTTATATCCAGAAGCAAATTCAATAGGTACAGCAATGTCCTTAGGAGTTGATTCTTTTTATACATTATCTAAAAATATAAAGTCAGACCATGCTATTGATGTATTAACTCTTTTTAATGCAGGAGCTTATGGTCAATATGGGGGTGATTCAGTAAGGAATTTATTCGAAAAAATGAAATCCCAAGTATCTAATTTGTCTGACGAGTTGGGGTTAGATTTTTTATGGGTTGATACAAATTTGAATGAAATTTTAAAAATGCCATTTGTAAAAACACATACATTTAGAAACTTTGCTTGTGTTTTAATGTTTCAAAAATTGTTCAAATCATATTATTATGCATCTGGCATAACTTTAGATAATTTCAAACTCAATTTTAATGACTCAGCCTATTATGATTTATTAAACTCAAAGTCCATAGCAGGAAATTCTTTAGAATTCCATATATCTGGGTTGAATGAAGGGAGATTAGATAAAACAAAAGATATTTCAGAATATGAATTAACATATAATAATTTAAATGTTTGTTTAGTAACTTCTGATAATAAGAAATTATCTAATAATAGTAAGAAATTAAATAATTGTTCAAGGTGCTATAAATGTATTAGAACAATGGTGACCTTAGACATATTGGGTAAACTGCATTTATATAAAAATGTCTTTGATTTAAATGTTTACAAAGATAATAAAGAGAAATATCTAGCAGAGATACTTTATATGAAAATAAGAACTAATAATATTTTTTCACAAGAGATTCTTGAACAAATTAAATTAAATAAATATCAGGTTTCGTATAAAGTATATTATTATTTATTTTTGAGAGCATTACAACCAATAACAAAAAAGATTAAAAATGCTTAAAGTATCAATAATCCTCCCCGTTTACAATGTTGAAAAATACGTTGCTAAAAGCATTCAAAGTATTTTAGAGCAAACATACACGAACTTTGAATTATTAGTGATT
>JASFZI010000034.1:0-22745 GCA_045107135.1 Candidatus Altimarinota bacterium | reverse complement strand
CTTAAAAATATTTTTAAGTGTTTTTTTGAAAGAAAAATAATAATTATACGTATTAACATGTGAGGCCAAAAATAAATATTCTAGAAACATTTATATAACCTCTAAAATTTATATTATATATTAATAATTACAATATTATGAATACTAGTAAAAAAACTGTTGCTGCAATATTAGTAACTTGATTACTTGCAACTTTAACATTAAGTTGAGTATCAGCTTATAAATGAGATCCTTCTGTACAAGGACCAGATTCTACTACAGAAAGACATGAAGCAATGACTGAAGCATTTACAACAAGCAATTACGATGCATGGGCTACTCTTATGGAAGGTAAAGGTAGAGTAAAAGATGTTGTTACTGCTGATAACTTTGACGTATTTGTTGAAGCTCACAATTTAGCTGCAACTGGTGATCTAGAAGGAGCTAAAGCATTAAGAGCTGAATTAGGTCTAGGTTTACAAGATGGTTCAAATAAAGGAAATGGTAAAGGAATGAATAAAGGAACAAGATGTGGAAATGGTGGATGAAGAGGAATGAACAGATAATTATTAATTTAATTATTTATTAATTCGAACTTTTGAAAGGAGAAATCTATTTATTATAAATAGATTTCTCTCTTTTTTTTGTTTAATTTGAAAGAAAAAAATCAAAATTACGTATAAGTAATTAAAGATATAAAATCTTTCTAAATAAATGTATTTAGTTATAATATATTTATTCTATTTTATTAATAAAATATTGGTTATGAACATTGGAAAAAGCACACTATGAATGAAAGTTATATTATCTAGTTTTTTAATGCTATTATTAGTATCTTGTTGAACTGACTCTACTAATACAGATACTACTACAGATGAAGCTAAAATATGAACAGATACTTCAATAAATGCAAATAAAAATAATACTATGGACAGAAATGAAGAAATCATTTCTCTTCAACCAAAATATAAAAATGAACTATATTGAAAAATTAAACAAATTGAAGGAAATATGTTTACTATTTCTGAAATAGACTTAAGTAAAGATCCTACTATATGAATGGAGCAAGCAGAAAAAAAGGAATATATGACTTCTCTATCTGACGCAGATAAACAAGCTTTGAAAGCACAAGCTTTATCAGCTTTTATTTGAGATGTAAAAGTAATGATCCCTGTTTGAATTCCTATGATTAAAAAAGAATTAATTTGAGAAGATAAACTAGACTTAGAAGCTACATTAGCAGATTTACAAACTGGAGACATTATAAGTATCTGGTATAATGAAGAAATCACTGACAGAAAAGTTGCAAAATATGCTAAAAGAAGTATGAGAAGATAAAAAAAATAGAATCCACCATTGAATTTCCTCCTTTACGAAAGGAGGAAGGCTGCAAAAAACATGTAGCCTCCTTCCTTTTAAAAGGAAGGAATTCAAGGATGGATTATTTTAAAACCTAAAAAACTAAGTATGTGAATTTTAAGCGATATAGAAAAACATAAAAAAACAAAAACTTACCCTAAAGTAATTGCTTGAATAATAATTTCATGAGTTATTTGATATTTTTCGTATGCAAACTTTTTTGCTGATAAAAAAGTAGTTTCAGAAATTATAATAAAAACTGCTTTTGTAACTACATGAGATTTAAAAACTAGTATCTCGTGAGATGGTAAAGTTTTATATAAAGAAGATTATAATCTAAACTTCCCTATTTCATGAACTGTTAAAACTCTTGAAAAAGAAGAATGAGCAATAGTAAAAGCAAATGATATTATAGCTACCCTAGATTCTACCTATCTAGAGCTAACTGTTGATAAGGCAGAAATAGCTTTAAGAAAAGCTGAAGCTGATTTAAATGCCAAAAGAAACCAGTTTTCTAGCTCTGATATACAACTTAGTCGTGATCAATTAAATTCAGTAAAAGCTAATTTAAATAATATAAAACTTGCTTGAGAAATTGATATAACTAATGCTGAAAGCGCTATAAAAACTGCTGAGATTAGTTTAGCATCAGCTCAAAATGATTTAAATATAGCTAAATCAAACTTAAATCTTATTCAAATACAAGAAGAAGAAAAATATAATAATAAGCTTGAAGATATATTAAGTGTTATTTGAACTAATATCTCATTTAGTAAAGAAATAATTTTGAAAGTAGATTTATTACTTTGAGTTACAAATGAAAATGAAGATAAAAATGATGCTTTCGAAGATTACCTATGAGCTGAAGATAAAATTATAAAAAATTTAGCAATAGCCAATTTTACAGAAACAAATAATAATTTTATTTTATTCTTAGATGAATGGAAAATATATAGATCATGAGAAGATAATTTATCAAAAGCATATTATTTTTTAGATAAAGCAGAAAAAAACACTAAACGTTTAAACACAGTTTTAGCAAATACTCTAGAAACTGTAAAGAATTCTATAGCATCAGCTAATTCATTAAGTGAAGCCCAAATCAATGCTTATATAAATGAATATGAAAATAGTATATTAGATACAAAAAAAGAAATTCATAATTTAATTGAAGCCGGGCAGAATACTGAAGAGCAATTAACTACTCTAAAAACAAAAACTGCTACTCAAGAAAATGTAATTTCTTCTCAAGAATCAAAATATCAATTAGCTGTTCAAAAGCTTGAAGAAACTAAAATAAACCTAGAAAATGCTAATCAAAAATCAATTAATAATTTTTGATTAGCTGAACAACAAATAGTTATATCTGAAACTTCTCTTTTAACTAAAACTGAAGGTCCTTCATATAGTGAATTAGCTCCTTTTTATACAAATATAGAAAATGCTAAAAAATCACTAGAAGAAGCTAGAAAAAAACTTGAAGATGCAGTTCTAAGAAGTCCTATCGATGGTAAAATAGTTAAAATTGATTGAAATATTGGTTCATTTGTTGGATGAGATAAAGATGTTTCATTTGTTACTATAACAAATAATACCAAGTTTTATGTTGAAAGTTATGTAGAGGAGCTTGATATTACAAGAATAATAGAAGATGCTAAAGTTTATTTATCTTTTGATGCAATAGATTGAATTAATCTTGAATGAAATGTATACTACATAAGTGATAAATCTACTACTGATAATAACTGAATAGTAACATATAAAGTAGAAATACAGTTTGATCCTAAAAGTTCATGAGTTAGAGAATGAATGACTACATATGTTGAATATATAACAAATGAAGTTAAAAATGTAAAAATTATTCCTGTATGAGCTGTTAAACCAGTTGATTGAAAACCATCAGTACAACTAGAGGATAGTACATGGAAACCAGTAATGACTTGATTTACAGATGGTAAAATGGTAGAGATAATGAGTGGGTTGGAAAAATGAGAGAAAATAATTTATTAAAAATTTTTATGAAAAAAGAATTAGAAACAATTATTGAATTAAAAGATGTTCATAAATCATATTTTCTTGATAATTGAGAAGAAATAGAAGTTTTAAAATGAATAAATTTAAAAATTAGAAAATGAGAATTTGTGGCTTTAATGTGAGAAAGTTGAGGATGAAAATCAACTCTACTTAATATCATTGCGTGTTTACATCCGTTGAACTCATGACATTATTATCTTGAATGAGATAATATTTGAGAGGTTAAAGATGAAGATATATTAGCATTTATTAGGAATAAAAAAATGTGATTTATTTTTCAACAGTTCAACTTATTACCTAGATTATCTGCACTTCAAAATGTAGAACTACCAGCATTATATAATTGAACTCCTGAAAATGAAAGAATTTCAAAAGCAAAAGAACTTTTAACAAAAGTATGACTAGCAGATAAATTTATAAATAAACCATGAGAATTATCCTGAGGTCAGCAACAAAGAGTATCTATAGCTAGAAGCTTAATAAATGATACAGAAATTTTATTAGCTGACGAACCTACTTGAGCATTAGATTCAGTTACTTCACATGAAGTTATGGAATTAATAAAAACTTTAAAAACTGAATGAAAGACTATAGTTATGGTTACTCATGATCCAGAAGTAGCAAAAGTTTCAGATAGAATAATTTTTTTAAAAGATTGAAAAGTTACCGATTGTAATTATAAAATAACAGATTAAAAATATGTTAAAAGACATAATAAAAATGGCCCTTGAATCTCTATATGCAAACAAATTGCGTACTTTTTTGTCGATTCTTGGTATAATCATATGAGTATCAACTATTTCACTTGTTATTGCTATATGACTTTGAGCTCAAAAAGATATAGAAGATCAGTTTAAAACTCTTTCAGTTACTGCTATAGCAATTAATCCTGTTAATACAGAATGAAGTCAATCTAAACTTTCTTTTGATGACGTAGATATAATTAAACAAGAATCTAACAATATAGAAAGTGTGACAGCTTATATAAACTGAAAACTTGAATCTTCAAGTTCTTATAATTCAATCTCAGCTTGAATCCTTTGAGTTACTCCTGATATTTTTATTGTTTCAAATTTAAATTTAGCTTCTTGAGAATATCTAACAGATGAACATATATCTTCTAGAGAAAAAATAGCTGTTATAGGTTCATCCTTAGTAGATGATTTATTTGAATGAAATACTGATATTATTTGAGAAGTTATAACTATTGCTAGAAAAAAAGTGAAAATTATATGAGTACTAGAAGAAACTTGATGATCAGTTTGACCTATAAGTTTTGATGATAATATATATATGCCTCATACTACAGCATTATCTATATTATGAACATCATGACAAACTAGAATGACAGCTTTAGCAATAGATATAGATAGTATTGACCTGGCTATGTCAGAGCTAACTGTAATATTAAGAGATTCCCACAAGTTAAAAGACACAATGCCTGATGATTTTAGATTAAAAGATCAGTGAACAAAAGTAACCTCAGCACAAGATTCAGCTAATACAATGAATTTACTTTTGACCATGGTTGCCACTATTGTTTTGATAGTATCATGAATATGAATAATGAATGTTATGTTTGCCTGAGTAGCAGAAAGAACAAGAGAAATTTGAATATTAAAATCAATTTGAGCAAAAAGATCAGATATATTAAACCAATTTCTAATTGAAAGTATCATGCTTTCTATTATGTGATGAGTAGTTTGAGTATTACTATGAGAAATACTTATCCCAGTAGTTAATGCTTATACAGATATGACTACTATAAGAAGTACAATGTGAATGATTTGAGCATTTTCATTCTCTGTTGTAGTATGAATATTCTTTTGATACTACCCTGCATATAAAGCAAGTAAATTAGATCCTGTTGATGCTTTAAGAAGTTAATATTTTTTATGATAAATTGTAATAAACATACTGATAAAGAAATAGTAACAGTTATATCCTCTTGAGATATAGATGCATTTTATTGTATTGTCGAAAAATATGAAGATAAGTTATTAAAATATATTTTTAGAATAACAAATATTCATTTAGAAGATGCTGAAAATCTACTACAAGAAGTATTTATAAAAGTTTATAAAAATATAAATGATTATAATACAGATTATCAATTTTCTAGTTGGATATACAGAATTACACATAATATAACCATAGATTTTCACAGAAAAAATAAGGATAAAATAAATATTAGTTTAGAAAATGATGATAGTGAATATTGAAATTTAATAGAAATAATTGATTCTTGAATTAATATTGAAAGAGATTTTAAAAATAAAGAATTAATAAAGAAAATAGTAGAAATTTTAAACCTATTAGATATGAAATATAAAGATATATTAGTATTAAAATTTCTAGAATGAAAAAATTATGATGAAATAAGTGATATATTAAAAATTCCAACATGAACAGTCGCAACCCTAATAAATAGATGAAAGAAACAATTTAAACAAATAGCTGAGGATAATAATTTAAATACTTATATATAAAAAAATGAGTACTAAAAAAAATACCCCTATGATAAAAAAAGATTTCGGTAAAGAAATACTAAATAAAATAAAAAAAGAGGATATCAAACAGATTCCTAAACATGTATTCATTATAAAACATGTGATTGTTTGGATTTTTCTATTTTTATCTATTTTTGTATGAGCCTTATCATTAAGTATCACATTTGAATATCTTATTAATGCTGATTGGTTCTTAGTTCATAAATTATGAATATTCAAAATTACCATGACTTTTTTGCCTTTATTTTGGTTGGTGTTTTTATGACTTGCTAGTTTTTTATCATACTATAATTTCAAACACACTGAAAAATGATATAAATATAGTTTTTTAAAAATTCTATTAATTAATATAATTTTATCACTTATATTATGAATATTCATATATTTAACATGAATAAATCACTTTATTGAATGAAATTTGGAAAAATTCGTACCAAAATATAGATGAATATTAGTCGAAAATAAAGAAACAAGAGCTATAAAAGTCTGGCAAAATGAGGAATCAGGGTTAATTCTATGAGAAATAATAAAAGTGACTGATAATAATTTTGAGTTCATTGATTATAATAATAAAAAATGGACGGTCTTATTATCTAAAGAAACTGAGATAAGAGGAAGAGTCAGCATAGAGGTCTGAGAAAAAATGAAAATTATGTGAGAAAAAAAATGAAAAAATACCTTCAATGCTTTTCAAATTAGACCTCTTAATTGAAGAATTAAATCACAATAACTTAATTAAAAATCAAAAAAACACTTAATTAAAAGTGTTTTTTATTTTAAAGTTTAATTTTTAAAGTTTCTTTCTTAATTTTTAAAGTTTCTTTCTTAATTTTTCAAATTCACCTTCTGAAATTTCTCATTTAGCTAAACGTTTTTTTAAAATTTTTAAAGGAGTTTCTTTTTCATTTTTATTTGTAATAGATTTAAATGCTAATATAACAAAATATATTATAATTCACCAAAAAATAATCATAAATATAAATCAATATCCTGCTCAAAAAAATCAGAAGTCTCATCACATCATTCACCAACAACAATCATCATCTGCTGCTACATATGGAATAAATAATAAGAAACCAAGAATACCTACAATATATCTAAACAATATTTTAATATTTTTCATAATCAAATTTTATAATATAAAAATTAACAAATATTCTATAAACTAAGTATTTTTTTATTTTTATTTTATTATTTAATATTATTCTATAAATATTGAGATAAAAAGCAAAAATAATAATCTTTTTTTTTACTTAACTTCTGTTCATCACCATTCTATAACTGTAAATCATTTTCTTTCAAATGATTGTATTTCCTGTTCTTCTATTTCGATATATTCTTCCAGTGGTTTATATACCATAAATACCCTTAGCATTGAATCAGGTTCAGGTGTAATATCAAGTGGAGCTGTATTCGTATACTGTTCATCAGCAAAATGAATAAGGTTATATTTATTATCTTGCATTAATGGAAACCAATATACTATAAATTCATTATATTCCTCTGGTGTTAATCATAATTTAGATAATTTTTCTTGTAAAAATTCAACTGTATCTTCTCATTTTACAACAAAACCATTTGATAAGTCCCAATTAATTTCTTTTTCAGGGTATCATTCCCAAAAAATATAACTATATTCTCTATTATCTTCATGATTAATTAATTTTCCATCAGGGTTAGCTGTTACTTTCCAACCTTTAATTGATTCATTATATTTTGGATAATCAGCAAATATTTTTCATTTATATTCTAATTTAACATTTATATCTGATTTTTCAGTAGGATATAAATATATTATTGGTTTTTTTATTTCCATTCAACCACCACCATAAGGAAGTGTATTAATATCAACAATATTTGCAAATACTTCGTATAATATAAAAAGAGATACTAATATTATAAATATAATTTTTATAACTTTTTGAGTTTTGTTTTTTTCAATATTTTTTTGAGTTTTACTATTTTTAATATTTTCTTTGTTTTCTTTCATAGAAATTAAAATTATTTATTTAAATACTTTTTAAGTATATAAATAAATAATTATTTTCAAATTTTAAACGTATTAAACTTATAAAAAAATATTTTATACAAAAAACACTAATTATTAAATAATTAGTGTTTTTTAAATCTTAAATGGCAGACCATCGTATACTTAATCAGAAATTCGATTATGCAACACGATGACCTTTTTAAAAAGTGGTTTGATCTTGTAAACGGTTAGAAATTAATATAATTAAATATTTCTTTAATTTCTAAAACTCAAGCATCTTTATTAAAATGTCATTTATTATGAAAATCTAAAAAATTAACATTGTTTAACTGTGAATAATATTTTTTTGCATTTTCCATATTAATATATGGATCATTATCAGAAACAAATACATAATATTTATTTTTTAGTTTATTTATACTTTCAAAATCAATATTAGTATTATAATATTTTTCAATAGATTCATAACTATCATCTAAAACATCTTTACCTAATTCTTTTGCTAATCAAGGATAAGTCGGAGCAACTAATATAATTACAGAATTTTTTATTTTATTTTCTTCTATATACTTCACAGCTAATTGACATCATAAAGAATGTCATATTATATAACCTCAATCCTTAAATTTTGAACTATAAACTCTAATAGTTTCATTCTGTTCATCTAATACAGGATTATCTGTATTTGGAAGATTTGGATTATATACATCAAATAATTTTTTATTTAATTCATTTTGTAACCATGGTAACCAATTTTCATTAGAGTTTCATCACCATCAATGAAGTAATAATGCTTTATTCATAATTTATTAATTATTATTAATTTTTCAAAGTTTAATCACTTTTTCTAATTCTTCTAATTCAACCATATCTTGTTTATCAGCTTTTACTATATCAAGTTCTTTTCTTTTTTCACTAAATTTTTCATAAACAATATCAACTTGCTCTTTCATTTGTTTATTTGAAATATTTCAATTAACTTTTAATAGTTTTTTTCTATTAAATTCTATAATTAAATCTATATTTTCTTGCCAAAAACTTAAAGTAATATCTTTTTCATCTTTTGCTCTTAATTCAGCAGATTCTAAGAATACCATTATAAATCTATTCAAACTATCAATTTCATCTTCTGTTAAATAATTTTTAGCTATATAAATATCTCATTTTCTTACAATTTTCCCTTTCCAACTTGTTAAACTCATATTTAGCTTATTTTCATTAGCTCTATCTACTATTATTTCAGCTGCTGTTTTTCATGTAATAGCATATAATATTTTATTTTGAGTTTCAGCAAAAAACATTTGAGTTACTTTATCATTAGAATCATAATCACTACTTAAAGATAGTAAATCTCTTATTTTTTGATAAAATTTCTTTTCAGAAGCTCTAATATCTCTGATTCTAGCAAGTAATTCATCAAAATAATCAGGTCTTCAATCAATATTTTTTAATCTCTCATCATCCATGATAAACCCTTTAATCATATATTCTTTTAAATTATGATTAGCCCATTTTCTGAATTGTATTCATCTTTTACTTCTTACTCTAAAACCTATTGCTAAAATCATATCCAAAGAATAAAAACTAACCTCATATTTTTTTCAATCCGAAGCAGTTGTTAAGTAATCCTTAATAACTGATTTTTGGCTCAATTCTCACTCTTCAAAGATATTTTTAGTGTGAATACTTATATTTGGAACTGAGGTGTCAAAAAGTTCTGCTATTTGATTTTGGTTCATCCAAATACTTCAATCTTTGGAGTATAGTGAAACTGAAGATTTTCAATCATCAGTATCGTAGATTATTATGTTGCTTTGGTTTTTCATTGGTTTAACCTTAAAAATATTATTATATATATCTTAACTAAAAATATAAATTAATCCACTATTTTAAAAGTAAAAAAATCCCCAAAATGGAGATTTTACTTGAAATCTTAAATGGCAGTCGGAAAGGAAAAAAGTACACACAAAAGATATGAAAGCCTTTGTTAAAAGAATGATATGAATTATAGATAGGTACATCTACATTATTGAAAGAATTGATTTTGATAGATTAAACAATTAAAAGATTAAGTTAAAAATACTTAGTCTTTTTTTATATAGCCCCCCTCTTCTCCCCCCCTTATATTTCATTTTTATATGCTTGGGGAGACTTATAGAGTTAGTGTCTCAAAAAAATAAAATAGTCATATTCATTATTTTAAATATAATATTCCAAATTATTAATTAAATAAAAAAAAATGAAATTTAAAAATATAATAAAAAAGAATATAAATAATCTTTTCATAAAAATTGATAAATTACTAGATTTGATTTTTAAACATTCTTTTGCTCTGAATTTAATTTATGCTTTATTAATATCTTTTTCTGTTATATATTTAATTAATGACTGGAATTGAGATACAAGTACCCTAGATGAAAGTAAAGATAATTTTCTAAGACTTGGTCTTATCATATGAGCTATCAGTTTCACAGTTCAAGCGATTAATCTTTTAAAATTTGAAAAGAAAGTAGAAAAACTGAAAAAAGAACTCAATAAAAAATGATTTATTAAGTTTATAGAATATGAATATAAAAAAAATGATGAAAGTATATTTTCAGGATTAACATATGCACTTAGTATATCTATTTGAATACTTGCACTATATATAAGTTCAACTTCAATAGAAATATCAGCAAAGATTGCTTCATCTAAAAACTGAGAAATATTAATGGAAGGAATAGAAAATTTCTTTTTTATACTTTGATGATGGATTACTATAATATTTAGTATATTTGTATTATTCTTTGCGTGATATAAGTTTAATCAATTATCAAAAAGAAACTTTCTTGAAAAGACTTTTTATTGAGAATATAAAAAATAAAAAAAGTTATTTATTTTCTCTATTATAATCATCTATAACACTTAAAAAATACTCTTCTGTTCATCAGGTTCTTCTTTTCATATAAAATCTATAAAAGTTACTTAATTTATAAAGATTAAAATTACATAACCTAAATATATGAAAAAATATTTTAGTTTTTCAAAAGCTTTCATCTGGAAATACTTTCACTCTTATTATTAAACTTTCATATTCCATAATTAAAGAAAAAAAGTAAATGAATGGTAAAAATAATACCGTTAGTATTACTGGAGTAAAAAAAACATATAAATTTTTAATTGCTAATATTTTATTTGGCTCATTAATAAATCAGTTAATTGCTAATGTTAACATTATTATTCACAAAATCATTAATACATAATCCGAAAATACTTTTACTTGTTTATATTCTTCTTTAACTTCTCAATATGCTGAAGTCATTGTAAAAATTAAAATAAATAATAATAAAAATATTTCAGCTATAATATTAAAAGTATATGAGTTAACAATAAAGGCAATTATTACCATTAACTTTATACTATTTTTAAGTATCTTTTTAAAATAGTGAATATCATCTTTTACTTTATTAGCTCACAAAAGTAATGGGAAAGGAACAATAAAACACCATACTATAATTTCTTTTAAAATATCATATTTTCATAGTAATAAATTAACTATAATAATATTTATAAAAATAAAAGCTATAGCTAAAAATAGGGTTCACTTAAGTCATAGCATTCAAAGTAATGCTTGAAATAATGATTTTCTAACATCTTTATTTAATAATATAAATATTAAAAATATTCATACCCAAATCAATGAGGCTATCTCTCTATTTGTAAGTGATTTAAATAATTCTATCATAATATAACTAAATTAACTTAATAAAATCATCAATCTTTTCTTTTTTTATATCTATATTATTTAAAGTCCAATATGAAAAAGAAGAGTTAAAATCATCAGACATATATATTTCATTTTTTTTATAAAATTTTTCCTTTAAAGAAATTATTTTTTTATTTATAGTATTAACAAAAGGAACTCAATGAGATGGAAGATTATCAATACTATCTACAGATAAATTTTTAAATAATTTTTCATTATTTTTATTTTGATAGTCTTTTAGTAAAGGTAATAATATATCATACTCTAATCAATTAACATATAATAAATAACAAATAATTCATAAATGATGATACATATTTTTTTCTAATTTATAACACTTATTTTCCTCATAAAACTTTATTAAGTTATCATATGTTTCTAAATAGTAATCTATTTTAAATTCCTCAATATTTTTTATTGATAATACTATAAATTTATTTAAAAAATCTGATAATGGAGCATTTGAATTATTATCTATTTTATATGCTCTAGCTGAAATTTTATAAAATATATTAAAAAATAAGTCCTCGTAAATATAATCAACTGTTTTATATAAATCTAATAATGAATAACAAAAATAACGCAAACCTAAATTATTGCTAAAATCTATTTTAAGTTCTTCCAACATTTCTATACTTTCAATTATATTACTTAAAAGTATATATACCTCTTTATTTTCAAAAATTCATTTTTCAAAAATTCAATTAATATAATTTCAAACATCTTGTATCTCATAATCTATATGCTGAATATAATCTTCTTTTCATTTTCTAAAGAAAAATAAAGTTACTATAAAAGAAGAAAACTCTGAAAATAAATTATCTTTAATTAGTATTAAATTATATAACTTATTATTTCTATCTAAACCATATATATAACTAAATATTGTTTTATAATTTTCTAATAATTTATTTAAAACTTCTCTATCATTTATTTTATTAAATTGATTTATAAACTTAATTAAATTTTCGGTATTAACATAATCATCTCTATCAATTAAATTAACTAAAATAATTTTAGAATTATCAAGCCACCTAAATGCACATTCAGTATTATTAGATTTAATAATTTCTTTTCATAAATCAATATAACTATTAAGAGATGTTAACAATATTAAATTATCTTTAAATGGATTATGTCACTGAAAATCAATCTCCATTGATTGCAATATAACATCTTTGTATAAATTAGATATATTATTAACTCATTTATAATTATCCTCTTTCAGTATAGTTACAGCTCTCCTATTTAACTCTAAATATATTTCTACAAATACACCTAGAAATGTTGTATTAGAAGATAATAAAGTATTAAAATCTGGATAACTATAAAATTTATTTTTAAATATATGTATAAAATTAATAAGAATTATTCTTATATTATTGACTATATCATCAGCTACTTTTTCTTGTTTATCATTAATTTGTTTAGAATAATTATCTAATAAAAAAGTAATTACTCTATATAATGAATTTCAAATATTGTCTCACTGTGAAAATAATGCTATCCCCTTATATTTTTTATGCTTTAAAATAAAAGTATCAATTTTTTTATTTACTACTTTAAATTGTTTAATTATATGATTAGTCAAAAAACTGGTTAAATTAGATACAGAACTATTATTAATTGCCCAAGAATACAATAACCAAACTAAGAGTAATGATATTAAAAAGGTAGATATTATTAAAAAGAAAATAATACTATTATCTAAATTTAAATAATTTACATATAAAAATATGTCTAAAATTATAATTAAAAGAAATAATGAAAAAATAATTTTTGGTACTTTTGTGATTTTCAAGAAAAAATCTATATTATTACCTGAATAAATTGATGAAATATTTTGAATATATAATAAAAGTATTGATATTGAAATTCAAAAAATTGTTGAAATAATTCATATCATTGAAAATACTAAATTCTTAATTTCAATATTTGTATACTTAACTATTGCTCAATTGAAACTAAATATTATAGAAATAAATATAATAGATAAAATCATAGAAAATATAAAAATATATTGATGATGTTTAAAAATAAAATTATTAACAATATTCTTTGATAGATAATATTTATTAATTATAAATAATATATTCTTATATATAAATAATTTTAGCTTAGTAGTTAATAAAATATATTTTTTAAAGTATTTAACCTTTGTAGAACATATTTTAAATTTTACTTTAATTACAGAAAGTTTTATTAAATCTAAAAGATAAACAACAAAACCATTTTTTTTCTTTTTATCTTTAACCATTAATGTATTTTATTAAATAATTCTTTTTTTTATTATAACTAAAAAATCACAAAAATAAAAAGAAAAGTTATATATAAAATATACATAACTATTCCCTACATATGGACTATACACTGTCATTTGAATATTATATTTAAATGGTACAAAATAAGCTATTTTTTATGTACCTCTCTCGCTCAATTATTTCTGAATAAATTAGTTACACTCAGTTTTATTATTACAAATTTTAATATTAGTACTAAAAGGTGAATTTTCTAAAATAAGCTTATTGGTTCAATTATAATTTAAATGATACCTTCAATCAGTTCATAGTTCCTCTACAGTAAAATGATTAATATTAAAATCTAAATCAAATTCTCAGATATAGCTTTTATCTTTATAAATACAACTAACATTATCAAAAAGATATTTATTAAATCATTTATTTATATCATATTTATGATTATAAGAACCTATATTTCAATAAAAGAAAAATTTTCAATTATTAATTGAGAAAGTAGGTGATGAACAACTTAATTTATCATCAAAGCCATATATATCAAAGGTTTGACTTCATGATATCTTTCAATCTATATCTGAATTAAAACTTAAAGTCATTATATTTCAAATTTTATTACCATAATATTTATCATCACTTTCATTTATAACACTATTATATGGACTTTCGTGTATTATTTCCATATTATCTACAAAATCTACTGAAATATCATATATTGAATTTTCTAGCATTTTATAACTTATTTCTGTTTCAAAATCATTTAATATATTATTTCATTCTTTATCTTTAAAAGAAAAATCCTTTAAAGTAAAAGTTACATTAGAACCAGTTTGTAAATCACTATATATTAAAAAATCTATTTTTTTATCTTCTCAAGCTTCTATGTTTATTCATAAATTATTAATATACTGTTTATCATTTTCTATAGAATATTTTAATCATTCAAAATCCATATTATATTTATATTGTATTTCAGAATATCAAAGTCTTTCATATTTAGATATAATAGTAAATCAATCTAGTATAATATTTCAATTGCTATTAGTATTTATATTTAAATCAAAACCACCAGTAAAACTTTGTTTATAATAGCTTTTTTCTTCTTTAAAATTATAAGCTTCTATATTATTAATTCAGGGTGCTTTACAATAATTACTTATATTATAATATCATTTATTACAGGCTAGTATATTACACTCTCACCAATAATTTCATTCCCATTTCTTTTCTCATTTTCAATTATCAATATCACATTCACCTACATTTAAAATACACTCTCAATTTTCTCTATGTTCATTATCATTACATATAGTATTTATATTTCATTCTATAAATAGATTATCAACTACATCTATATTTAATTTTTTAATATCTTCTTCAGCTAAATATTTTAAATAATTAAGCATAAAAACTATAGTATCTGAATAATTCTTTTTACTCATTAATCTATCAATAGTTGCACTTATATTTTCAAGGCTTTCTAATTTTACTTCATTTGATGTTAATGATAATTTATTAAATAGTTTTTCATATATACCATCAATATGTATTTTATACTGTTCTTGTTTATTAATTTCTAAGGTACCTTCATATTCAAAATTACTATTAGCAAATGATATATTATTAAATATAAAAAATGATATTAGTAATATTAAAACAATTATTTTCTTCATAATAATAAATTAATATATTAAAGTAAACAAAAAGAGGGACACTTAATATACTCTTTAAGTTGCTTAGACATCCTTAATTCGATAAAAATCAAAAGAAGGCAGAGACAAAAAATGTCCCTCTTTCTAACTTCTATCGGATTATTGGATATCTAAGCTCATCTAAGATACTTAAACTATTGAAAAAATCAAGTATTATAGTATAATAAAGAAAATTATTAACCTCTTATTTATTAATGGAAAATTTTAAAATTAGCTTTTTTAATGATAAAGAATTAATTAAAGATTATAGTAAAAAGGATATTTCAAATAATATTATTTTTTATAGTATGGAAGAACTTATATTTGAACTATATAACTCAAAAGAAAATACTATTAAAATTATAGACAAACTTTACGAAAGAGAAATATTATTAGTGGCTCAAAACAAAGACTACATTACTCCTGATTGATATTTTTATAACGCAGAAGATATAAGTATTTTAGATAAGAATTTTACTGAGAAAGTTGATGATGAATGAAATATCCATTATACAGATACTACAGTTACAAACTATAGAGGGCTTGAAAAAATAATAAATAAGATTAATGATTTAACTTATTTAAGTATCAAAGATACAGAAATATACCTAAATAATAAAATTGAAAAATTATATGATTTATTAGATTATCTTTGATTAAAAATAATAGCATTTTCTTGAATTAATGAACCTAAAAGACAAATAGATTTAGCTGACTGAGTACAAAATATATATAGTTTTATAATTGATATACAGGATAAAAATAAATTTAATAAATCAGCTATTGAAGCAATAGAAGATAATATAAAGGTAAAATGATTTGTAATAAAGAAGCTAAAAGAAAATTTATTAAATAAAATATTAGAATTAGATGAAAAATATTGAACAGAATGAAAGAATATTTATATAAAAAATGAAAATAAAACTTCTAATTTTAGACTTTTACTAATTCTTCTTAATCTAGATAATAAAATTAGCATAAAAGAATATAGTAATAATAAAGATGAATTTTATATTAATATAGTAGAATACTGAAAAGAAAACTGAGTATTTTTTGATAAAAATAATTGAGATGTTTTTGATAATTGAAAAAAAATATGAAATATTAAACCTAGTACTCAAGAATATAAATTATTTAAATATTTATATGAAAATGCAAATACCTTAAAAACCTATAATGAAATAAATACATATATAAATGGGGATTTTAAAACTATTAAATTCCCAAGGGATTATTTACAAGATATAAAAAATAGAATTAAATATAAAAGTATAAAAAAAATAATAAAAAATGTTCAAAAAAAATGATATATGATAGAAATCTCTAACTAGAACTTTACGAGAATTTTACCAGAACTTTAATTAATAGTTCTATACTTATACCATTCTTTTAAGGCTGATTTAAAGTAACAATTGAATATAATAAGAGTATGTAAATTACATATTCTTTTTTTATTGCGCAAAATACTAAAAGACCTAAAACAAAAATAAAATATACATATTTCGAAAAACCTTTCTTAATATTTATACCGTATTGCAATACAAGTTTATATAGAGCTTCGCGAAGTATTAATAATTAATGTTAATGCAAAAAGAAACAGAAAGAAAATATCTAGATGATAATTCTAAATATTATATTGAACAAAATATACTTAGTTCCCTTTCTATAAAAGAAATACAAAATTTTATATCACCTCTTTATAAAGAGTATAAAGCACTTGATACATTTATAGAAAATAAAACTAAGGAAAATCTAAGTAGATATAGTGATTTAGATAAGATATCAGAATATTTTATAGAACTACTAGTAAAGCAAGATAATTGATGAAATAGATTAGACGAGTTAGAAAATACATTACAAACTTTTAATACTCATTTATATTCAAAATTACCTAGTAAAAGAAAATATACTAAAGAATTTAAAAAAATAGATATTAATGAAATACCTATTAAAAACGTAATTTGAAAGTATATAAAACTTCCCTCAAATTTGAGAAGGAATTTAAAGTGCCCTCTACATAAAGATAATACAGCTAGTTTTAAAATATATGAAAATACAAACAGCTTTTATTGTTTTTGATGTTGAAGAGGATGAAATTCTATAAACTTCATTTCTTATATGGAAAACATAACCACTAAAGAATGATATAAAAGATTTATAGAAATGTATAATTTATAATAATAAAATAACCAATGAAATTTGAAAATATAGAGGAATTAACCTCTAAAAAAGTAAAAAAAACTGGCAGTAAGCAAAATTTATTCCTAGATGAACTAGAAGAGAAGGTAGATAATATAAAAGATACTTATGTTTATATTAAAAGTTTAGCTAAGTATTATTGGGTTCAAGCTAAAATATTTTTTAGTCCTAATGATGTTATTAATAACATATTAGTTACTCCAAAGGAATTAAAAACAATGAGAGAGTATTCTATAATAGAAACTTATGATAGTTTAGTATATAGAAAATGATGAAAAGAAGGAAGTTATAATTTACTAGATGAAAATTCTATATTAAAACCTTCAAGTAATCCTATATTACATAGTGACATAAAAGACTTAGTAGATAATGTTTGCTGACACAAACCAGAAAATATAGAATACCTACATAAGGCAATTTTGTACAAACATAATAATTTAAATGACTTTACAATTCCTGCAGTAGTTTTTTATTGAAAATGAGGTAGTGGAAAATGAACTTTAATGTCTCTCTTATGAACTATTTTCTGAGAAGATAACACATTAGCTAACTTGTGACAAAAGGACCTTACAGGCTCATTTGATACATATAGAGGGCAAAAATTAATTGTTGAATTTGCTGAAATTGCAACTAATAATACGCATAGTGATATCTGAGTTTTAAATAAGCTAAAGAATATTATTGGTGCAGAAAAAATTATGGTTAATGAAAAAGGAGTAAGACAATATCAAACAGATAATATTGCTTGGTTTTTCATATCATCTAACTCAAATAAACCTTTACAATTAGATGATAAAGATAAAGGTAATAGAAGATTTACGATAATAAAATCAAATTCTAGTTTAACAAATTGAAAAGATATTAACAACTCTATTAGGGATATTGAAAGAGTTAAAGATTATTTAGCTTGGTTATATAAAACTTATCCTGAAGTTTTAAGTTATAATAATTTAGAAGCTTTAGATAATGAAGATAAAAAAGACCTAGAAGATAGAAGCTTAAGTGATGCTAATCAATTCTGGGAATGGTTAAATGATAATTTTCCTGATTATAATTGAAAGAAAAGAAAAACAGATATTGATGATATGATTAATATGTTCTGTATTGAAAACTCATATGAAGAAAGAGAGTTTAAAAAATTCTTTTGGCATAATTCTAAATATCCGAAGAAAAAAATAAGAATATGAGATGATACTTATTATTGAGTAGTAATTCCTGATAATAAAACTTCATAGAACAAGTAGAACAGTAGAACATAAATGCTAATAGCTAAACAATGTTCTATTGTTCTAATGTTCTCTTAACAAAATTTATACAAATTAAAAGGTCGCTCCTTTTATTATTTACATCAAGTACTTATCGATAAGTCATATTTAACTAAATAAATAATGACAATAATAGATTACACAGAAAAATTAAAATATCTTAAAGAATATGATATTAGTGAAGAAAAGAAGATTAGATTAATAGAAAACTTATATAAGTTAGCAAATATAAACTTCAATAACTTCATAAAAAACAATTGACATATAATATATTAGACTTATATTAAATATAATTATAGTTTAATATATTATATATGAAAATAGAAATTAACTTATGGGAGTTAATGGGTAAAAATAAGATGACAGCTATAGAGTTATCTAAAATTACTTGAATATCTCCCATTCAAATTTCCAATATTAAAAATGGAAAAACGACTAAAATAGGATTAGATACAATTGCTAAATTATTAAAAGCTTTTGACTGTACTCCTAATGATTTATTTAAAATAATTAAAGAATAAGATGAAAAAAGCAGTAATATATTGTAGAGTATCTACAAGTAAACAAAAAAATAATTGAGATAGTTTAAATGGTCAAGAAAAAGCCTGTAGAACTTATTGTAAAAACAACTCTATACAAGTTGTTTGAGTATATAAAGAAGCATTTACTTGAAAAAAGAAAAAAAGACCAGTGTTTGATGAAGCTATTAACAATGCAAAAGAAAATAATGTAGAATACTTTATTGTATTTGATATAGATAGATTTTCAAGAGAATGATATTGAGTTTATAGTGAATTAAAAGAAGACCTATATAACAATTGAATAATATTAAAAGATAGTAAAAATATTATTTGAGATACAAACATTGTAATGAAAAATGATATTGTAGATATGGAACAATACAAATGGAACACCGAAAGCACAAGTGAATATGCTGAAGTTATGATATCAACACAAGCTAAAATAGAATGAAAAAAAATTATTCAAAGAACCATCCCAAGAGAAATAGAACTAGAACAATTATGATACCAAGTAAGACAAGCAAATCTATGATATATAAATACCAAAGAGAGAACTCCATATTGAAAAGTAACTATTCAAATAAAACATCCTATAGAATGAGAATGGCTTGAAGAGATATTTGAAAGTAGAGCTAAATGATACCTTACAGATGAAGAAATAGTAGATAATGTAAATACTAAATGATTTATATCTAAAAGATGAAATAAGCTTACTGTAAAACAATTACAAATGTTTATAAAAATGCCTGTATATGCTGGAATAATTTCAAGTAAATGGACTTGATATAAACCAATTAGAACAGCTTACAAAGGTTTAATTGATATTAATATATGGAACAAAGCAAACAGATGAAAAATAACAATAATAGAAATAGATGATAAAGAAGTTAAAATTGAATATAAAAATAAAAAAGAGATTACAATCAATCAACCAATAATAGAAACAAGAAAAAACTATAATAATTCATTCCCATATACTAAAGCTTTGAAATGTCCTGTATGTTCTTCAATATTGACTGGTAATACTTCTACTTGATGAAATTGAAAATTACATCATTATTATCAATGTAGGTGAAAAGGATGAATAAAACATAAAAACTATACTATAAGAAGAGATGAAAGTCATAATCAAATAGAAGAAATATTTAAGAATATAAAAATTGAAAATGAAGGTTTTAAATTATTTGATGAGATATCTGAAGAAATATATATAGAAAATAAAGAAAAATTTAAAGAAAATATAATAGATTATAATAAAAATCTACAAGAACTAAATAAAAAAGAAAAAAGTATTATAGATAGTATTGATAAAGTCATTAACTTCCCTATCTTACTTGAAGCTAAAAATAAGGAACTAGAAGATATTAAATCAGAAAAATATAAAGTAGAACTTAAAAAAGAGTGATGAGAAACAACAACCAGTTTAGATAAATTTAGATATCACTCAAAAAGAGTAATCACACACATAGAAGAACTAGCATTACAAAAGGAAAACCCTGAACTAATAAACCTTGCTTTTGATATAGTTTATGATTGAAGAATAGAGTATGAAAATATAAAACATCACACACCCGTTTTCACCACCTATCCAGCAAGTTTAAGCCAACAAAAAAATCCTCAAAATGAGGATTTAGTTGGAAATCTTAAATGGCAGTCCCACTAGGAGTCGAACCTAGCTCGCAGGATTTGGAATCCTGAATTCTAACCGATGAAATATGGGACTTTATAAAACCAAACTTTATCTCTCTCCTTTTGAGAGAGGTTAAGTTAGGTTTCTTTTTTTATATAGAAAATCTATAAAATGCTGTAATAGAATCTGCTCCGATAAAGTCTTTTACTTTAACATTTGGATCCATTACGAATGGTTGTTCTAGTAGAGAAATTTCAGATTTGAATTTTCACATTTTACCTCCAATAATTTTTAGTAATATATCATCAGATTTATTACCCATTTTTGGATCATTTTTCATTATTTCTAATTGAATTGATTTTTCTTTTTCAATTACCTCTTCAGAAATATCATCTGGAGATAAATATTCAGGAACAGAAGCAGTTACGTGCATTGCTACTTGTTTAGCTTTTTCTTCATCTGTTCATGCTTTTGCAATAATTAATGCAGAAACTTTACCATTTGAATGAACGTATGAAGCAGCAACTTCACCTTCAATAACTCTGTAATCATGAATTTGTAAGTTTTCACCTAATTCTAATGCATAATCACTGTTAATTAATTTTTGAGCAGTTTCTTTTGAAGCTTCTCCATTTTCTGCTAAATATTCAGAAATTTTAGTAAGCAAATTTTCGAATTTATCAGAAATAGCTAAAAAATCAGTTTCACAAGCTATAGATAAAACTGTTGCTTTACCATTATTAGTTATAATTTTAATACCTCATTCTAAAGTAGCTCTATCAGCTTTTTTAGCGGCTTTAGCTAAACCTTTTTTTCTAAGTTCATCTATTGCTAAATCAATATCACCATCAGTTTCATCAAGAGCTTTTTTACATTCCATCATTCAAATACCTGTAATTTCTCTAAGTTCTTTAACTTGAGCAGCAGTAATTGCCATAATTTTATTTTGTTACTAATTAAATTGATTATTAAAAATCTAACACATCATCATCAGTTTTTTCCTTTGTATTATTCTTTTTTTCTGTTGTAGTATTTTCTGTCTTAGTTTCAGTAGTATTCTCTTTTTTAACTACTTCATTATCATTCAAATTGTCTTTTATTCTCTGTTCAAAATCATCAACATATTCTAAATTAATATCTTCTCAATTGTAGGCTTTCCATCATAAAAAACCTGTAATTCAAGCATATATTAAAAATAAAATTGCTCAAACTGGAAGTCTAAAAACTCATACAAAAAGAAACTGAACTAAAACAAATACTCAAAATAAAAATGTTCAATATTTTATATGCTTCATTAATATTTTTCATTTATGCTCTTCTGTAAAGAATAAAACAATTCCTACAAGAGGGACATAACATAATGAATTTTTTAATTTGTCACTATTAGAAAGATTATCATTTTCCATAATATTTAAATTAAGAAGATAAGGGATAATATTTAACAATTGTATTTTAGTATAAAACTATTTTTCTTCTATTTTTTTAACTGTTTCTTTTTTAGCAGAAGTTTTTTTTGCTGGAGTTTTTTCTACTGTTTCTTTTTTTACAGGAGTTTTTTCAACTGGAG
>JASFZI010000033.1:0-3965 GCA_045107135.1 Candidatus Altimarinota bacterium | reverse complement strand
AAGAACAGTTATAATTATTGCCCATAGACTCCAAACAGTTAAACATGCTGATGATATAATACTTATAGAAAATGGAAAAATCAAAGAAAGATGAACGCACAAGGAACTAGTTAAAATGAAATGAAATTATGCTAAAATGTTGAATTTACAGAGTTGATTTTAGATAATATAAAAGCCCCTCTAGAGGCTTTTTATTAATTTTTTTTCTACATATCTTTAAAACTTTCACTTTTTCATTTTCAAGTAACTATCATATACAAATGATAAGGTGTTAATAATATTCATTTTCATATTTTGTAGAGTATATCTACTGTAGCAACAAAAGAATTTGCTGTACCGAGAGCAAAACCTAATATATGTTCATGTGGGACTTTTGGATTTTTTGCTGTATCAATTAATTTTGGTGGCAAATAATCTTCTAGATGATTTTTAAATTCTTCAATATTAATAGATTTTTCTATATCATCTTTTAAAACTTTTATTTCAATTTTTGATAAATTTTCTATTACATCTAATGCTCATTTTAGAGTAAAAAATAATTTTTCTACATCTTTTTCATTTAACTCTTTATAATCTTCATTATCTCTTTTTAATTCAGCCTTTAAAGAATCAATTCAAATTAAAGTCTCTGTTTTTATTAATTCTTTTGCTTGTTCTTTTTCGATTCAAAATTTATTAGCAATATCAACTGCTAATTCATCTAGTAGTTTCTTTTTATCAAATTCTGGGAGATTAGTATTATTTGTTTCTTTAGACATAATTATTTATTTATTTGAATATTTTCTAATTCTTGAGCAGCTATTTTTCAAAAATCTCAATTTTTATCAACAGCTATAGTTTTTTTGAAATACATAAATGCTTTTCTAATATCTCATTTATTTATTTCCAATTTTCATTTAACCAAATTTAGCATAGGACTATTTGAATCTATTTCAAGTCATTTGGTTATATATTTTTCAGCTTCGGAATAAATATTTTCTTCATTTTCAGTACTATTTATATTTTCATCTTTTTTAGTATCTTCAAGATTCTCAGTATCTTCAGTATCATTATTTATATATATATCATTATTTTTAGCCTTACTATTTACTATTTCCATTAATATCCATCAATAATATCAATTTAAGATTGATGACTCTGGATATTTTTCTAAGGCTAATTCTGAAATACCTTTAGCATCTTTAGTTTCATCATTAATTATATGATAATAAATAGCTATATTAAAATCGTTAATTGTTAATTCATCTTTGAAATCGTTAATAATTATTTTCATAGTTTCAAGCATCTTTAAAATTTCTCATAATTCATAATAATTAAATAGTATCCTTTTATATATATCTAAATCTTTAGTATATCATATTTTTAATGCTTTACTAAGATGAATATTACTTAAAATATATTCATGTAATTTTTCATAAACTATTCATAAAAAATAACTTACATCTGAGTCATTTTCTTCAAGTTTATTATATTTTATAAGATATAATTTTGCTTCTATATAATTTCATAGTTCATAATAACTTTTTGCAACGATTTTTAAAAGAGGTTTATAATCACTTTTGTTTTCTAATAATACTTTAGATGTTTCAATTGCAATAGGATATAATCAATTTTCAAAAAAAGCTCAAGATACTAAAGCTCATTTATATAATAAATCATCTATTTGAAAATTTTCATAATTTATTAATGCTTTTTCTATATTATATAATTCTTCAAATCTAGGAATTTCTTCGATACTTCAAGTTCATTCGATTATTTCTGCATTCTTTATTTTTTCAGTGAAATATTCTTGAAAATTCAACTTACATAAACTAAAATCATTTTTACATGTTATAGAATTTTTATAATAAAATAATTGTTCTTCGCTTAATCATAATGATTCTAATTCACTATTTAAATATCATATATTATTATTGTTTATTGTGGTAAATGCTAGTAGTGTTTTAGCTACTCTATCTTTATTCAGTTTATTATAGTCTTTAATTTGTGAATAGTATCAATATGCTTGTTCAAATTTTAATAAATTAAAATAAACATCTCAAAGTTTTTTAATTGTACTTTTATCTTCAGGAATTTGTTTGTGTATTTGTAAATATTTAACTAATGCACTAGTGTATTCTCATTTTTCTAAGTTGATATCTCATTTTAATATCAATCATCTAAGAGCTAATTTTTTTCTAAGAGCTTCAATTCTATCTTTATTTTCTTTATCTTTATCTAAGTCTTTTTCTATTATTGTTTTTTCGTCTATTGTAGTTATTTCTCAAGAGTTTGTTGATATAATTACTCCTGTTCAAGATTCTTTGTTATTATCTTTATTATTTTCTTTTATATATGATCAAGCAAAGATTCATCATATGACAGATAATCCTAAAAATAAAGTTATAATAATTTTTCCCATTATTTTTTTTACTAATAAATAATAAACTATTAAAATTTTATTGTTTATAAATAATTTGTAAAGTTAAAATAATATAAAAGCATTTACAAAGTACCAAAATACATTACACTATTTTTAATTATTATTATCTTTTGTACATGTTTAAAAAAATTGCATCTAATACTATATCTCAAATTTTATCAAAAGCATGAACTGCAGTTATAGCAGTTTTTTTAATTAGTTTATTAACTAATTATTTAACAGTTGAACTTTATTGATTATATTCAAAAATATATAATTATATTTGAATATTTGTTTTTTTGGCTGATTTATGACTTTATGCTATTACAATTAGAGAAATAACGAATAATAAGGAAGATTCTATTAAAATAGTTTGAAATGTAATGACTCTTAGGCTAATACTATGAATTTTTATATTGTTTTTAGCTACAGGTATTGCTTATTTTCTTCCTGGTTATAATTCTAGCCTGGCTCTTACTTCAATCATAATAGCTTCAATTTTTACTATTTTTCAACTTTTAAATTCTTCTATTCTTGCTTTAATGCAAGCAAATATGAAAATTGAATTTTCTGCAATTTCACTTATTTTTGCTAAACTTGTAAATCTATGATTAGTATGAATTATTTTTTATGTTCTTTATCCTAAAGAGCTAATAGAAAATAGTAATTATTTCACTCCATTTTTATATATAATGTCTGCGGGGGTTATTTCAGTTGTTTTCAATACTATTTTGAATTATTGGTATGCTAGAAAAATTATTAAATTTTGATTTAGTTTTGATTGGAAATATATAAAATACCTTTTTAAGATATCTCTTCCATATTGATTAGCATTATTTTTATCTGTTGTTTATTTTAAGGTAGATATAATTATTTTATCACTTATGGAATGACCAAAATTATGAGATTTAAGTATTGCATTATATAGTTTACCAATGAAAATTGTTGAAGTATTAATGGTTATTTGATGATTTTATATGACATCACTTTTACCAAGTTTGACTAAATGATTCAAAGAAAAAAATATAAAAACTATTGATAAATTAACTTGAATTTCTTTTAAATTATTATTTTCATTCTGAACTTTAGTATTTGTTTTAGGAATATTATTTAGAGAGTATTTAATTGAAATAATTGCTAATAGTGATTATATAAATACAACTCATATGTTCAATTCAAGTGATGCATTTCTAGTGGTATTTGCAGTTATAGTATTTAATTTTTTATCACTTGTATTTATATATTCTTTAATAGCTTCTGAAAATCAATCTAGACTTTTAAAAATAAATATTATAGTGACAATATTTAATATTATTTGAAATATTTTATTAATACCAAAATATAGTTTTATATGAGCTTGAATAATGACTCTTCTAAGTCAGGCATTATTAACGATAATGTGATATTTCTATACTAAAAATCTAATCAGATTCTATTTGCCATTATTATTTATATTAAAAAATATTTTTATATGATGATCTATCTTTTTAATAGGGAATTATATACTTATTAATTACCCCGTATGATTATATTTTGATTTCTTAATCTATTGATGAGTATTATT
>JASFZI010000032.1:0-7503 GCA_045107135.1 Candidatus Altimarinota bacterium | reverse complement strand
TAATCAAAAACTTTTACTAAAAAGGCTCATGAACCACAAGCTGGATCAAGGACTTTTATGTTGTGAACTTTTTCTTGTAAATCTTGGTAAACTCTTAGTGCTCTTTTGTTATAATTTTTATCATTTATATCTTCTTTTAAACTATGCTTTTGTTTTAATTCCTCTTCCCAATCCTCTATTTTTTTACCAACACTATTTTTAACTATATAATCTACTATATATTCAGGAGTATAAAAAACTCAGTCTTTTTTCCTTTTTGAGAGTGTAGGTTCTTCTTCTTTGTTAATTTTGTCTTTTAATTCTTCTATATCACTAATAGATTGCTCAAAAATATGTCCTAAAATATTTACAGATAAATCATCTTCAAAATCATAATCTCAAAGTTCTACAAATTTTTTACATATTTTGTCTCAAACTTTTAATTTATTTAAATCCTTATCTTCTTTAAATAATCAACCATTATATCATTCAGGTATTCAAAGTTTTTCACTACCTGTATCTACTGCTCTGAAAAAGTTTTGAATAGTTTCCCATGTTGTATTTAATGATTTTTCTCACCATTCTACAACTTCACTTAATTTTCCATTAGGTAATAATCACAAATCTTCACAAAAATGAATAAATATTATTCTATCTATTATTTTTTGAGTTTTACTTAATACAAAATCAAGCTCTGATTTTTTAAATGAATTATTAGAAATAATATCTTTAAAAAGCTGTTTTCTTAATAGAGTATATTTTTTATAAAACTCTTTTGTAATCTCTTTTTCTTGTATTCTTGTTAATGAAAGAAGAGACTTTGTATTACTATCTCATCTTTTAGTTATTAGATTTTGTTTAGATAACAAATAGTAGAACTTTCTAAAATTGAAATAATCATTTTTAGGATCTACTAAATCATCAAGAGTCCAAACTTCATAATCTAAATGATTATCATAATACAAACGAGTTTCAAAAAAATTAGAAACAATTACAAAGCTACTATCTCTTAAGCTTCATTTATATTTAAATGCTTGTTGTATAGGTGTAACACTTCATTCTCTCTTTTGAGGAGCATCAAGTGAAGTTTTTGCATCTTTTAATTCACCAATAATAAAACTTTTTTTGCTTTCAAAATATCACAATACAAAATCTGGTCTTTGTCATGCAACAGTATATTCAGTATCATAAGTATAATTTTCAGAAGGTTTTCTTTTATAATCTAATATAGTTCATAAAAAATCCTGAGTCCATCCAGGAGCTCTTGATATTTCTTTATCATTTTTTAAAGTTCAATTATGATAATCATTATGCCATTTTTTTACTATTTTTATTTTTTCTTCAAAATTTGATATTTCAAAATTTTTAAGTTTTTCTTTAATTATGTTCTTCTTAAATAATTGAGCCATTCATTTTTATATTAAAAATATTTACATTAACTATACTTAATTATAGCTATAAGTCTAAAATAAATTGAAAGAATCTAATGCAAAATATGATTTTAATTAAAAAAATAATAATACAATATTTGTATTATTATTTTCCCATTTATATTTAATAACAATTTATCCCTTGTCGTCACTTTCCGTATAATCTTTATTATCATTTCTTTCAAGTCATAAACCTTTATAAATTCTAAGTATATTATTTGCAAGAATATTTGATAAATCAACTTGTTTAATAAAGTCAGGCAATCATTTTTTATTTATTGAATTTGTCATATAGACATTTTGAATTACTCAATTTGATTTTTTGATTGTTTCTTCTAATCTTTCTAAAGCTTTTCCGTTAAACATACCATGAGTAACTGCAATATTGATAAATTTTGGTTTTTTCTCAAGCATTTCTTCTAATAATTTACACATTGTTCATCATGTATCAAGCATATCATCATGTATCAATACATCTCTTCATTCAATATCTCAGTAGATATCTGTTTTCTCAACACTGTTTTCTTTAGAATAATCTCTTGATTTTATTACAACCATATGTTCTAACATTAGTTCTTTTGCTATTGCTTTGATTTTATTATCTCATCATTGATCTGCTCATGATAAGAGCATGTCTTTTTTTCAGATAAGCTTTATACATTCATCAACAAACCATCACGTGTATAAATTTATAAAATTTGTTTTAGAAAAAACTCATACAGCAGCAGACTCATTATGCATATCAGCAGTTATGCAATAACCATTGCTTCAAGTTATAGATGAAATCATTTCTCAAATGTGTCTAAGAGATGCAGGTTGTCTTTTTTTAGGTGTCATTTTATCTTGTCTAGCATATGCCATACTTGATTGTACAATATTTGTAGTTTTTGCTCAATGAGTTTCTATTGCACTAAGTAAAAGTAAATCATGCATTACTTTATCATTTAATGAAGAAACTTTAATTGAACTTAATATTTTTTTAATTATTTCTTTCTCTGAATCTCCTGACATTTGATCAAATAACTTTTTTGTTTCTTCATCTGATATTTCTTCTTGATAATCTCAATTTGGATCTGAAAAAAGATATACATGTTTTCATCTTACACTTTCATTTAATGTTGAAATAGATTCTCAGCTAGCAAATTCTTTATAATCACCTATTATTTCCATAGTAACATTTTTTCTACTTGAATATTCAGTATTCATATGTGCTATATCAAGCAATGCTTGGACTTGATTTCTTACATTTATTACTAACTCTTCAGTATCCGGTGTTCATACAAAATGTAATCATCAATTACTAGTCTTTGATCATTTAACATAATTATCTAATTGATTGACTTTAGAACTCATATTTTTAATAATATTAAAATATAATTTGTAGATTAGTTATATATAATAGACGTCAAAAGTCAATATTTTTACTAAATTATGGTAAAAAAATAATAATACATTCTGTATTATTATTTTTCACCCACTAAAAGAGATAATTTATATTATCTCTTTTAGGTAATTATTTCGAATTTAAAACTATCATATTTTAATGAATGATCTTTTTTTATACCCTCTTATGCGAGGTCTGCATGTATGGTCTGATCATTAATTTATGTTATATTTTTGATTTAACTTACATCAAATTCTGACATAACACTTGCTAATGATATTGGTTGCTTAGAGAAGTGTTTAATTCCATCATTGCATCATATTTTCAAAACATTTGAGCTAATTTGGCTGCTGTTGAATCAACATCATTTTGTTCTAATAAGTTTGCAACATCAATTTTAGCTAACTTTGTAGCTTTCTCAGTTTCTATTCAAAATAAATCCATTAGATCAGCACTAACAATATCTTCAACAGTAGTTTTGGTATTTTCAGTTACTGTTAATTGTTGTCTAGTTTCTTGTTTTTGACCTCAATCAAAAATTGTATTTATTGTTTCCATAATTTTTATTATTATTAGGTAATTTTCCTTTCTTGTTCCTTTTTTTTAATCGTAGTTTTATATTATTTTTGTTTTAAAATAGCATCTATTCTATTAAAGAATTCTACCTCCTGTTCATTTATTTTAGAGTTAATATCAGTGTTATTAATTAATATTTCACTATTTTTTAATTTGTTACTCATAGTTTTTTATTTTATATATTTAAGGTTATTTTTAAGCTAAAATTTCTTCAATTCTATTAAAGAATGCTATTGATTGTTCATCTATTTTATTTGAATGATCAACCATTTTATTATTATTTTCATTTTTGTAATCTAAATTTTTCATAATTTTATTTTTAGGAATTATTATCTTAAAGTTAAGTAAGTTTGAGCTATTTTTTCTAGTGTTTTTGATATAAAGAAGGCTCATTCTCATCTAGTGATTTTTGCTTCTGGTCTAAAGTATTTTTCACCAAATTGATCTTTCCATGTGGTGTTTTTATCAAATACTTTTGATAATTTTTCACTTGATTCGTTATCTATATCTCTATACTCAACTTTTCAAGTATTTCTATTATCTAAAACTAAATATGTATTAGTTAAATCTAAAAAATCTTTTCTGGTTATAACCTTTGTTCTACTAGAATAAGGTAAACCTTGTTCAACCTTTACTATATTATTTTCTATTTTTTGTTTTGTTTCATTGTCATATACATCCCCTTTCATTTTATGTAAAGCATTTAGTGTCCATGTGAATGCATCTCTTTGAGTTAATCATCTATTTTCTAAGAAATATCCACTATTGATTCAATCAACGACTCATGCTTCAAGCATATCCATTACATCATTTGTATACACATATGATTTATTAAGTCATTTTGGATTAGATACTAATACCCTTTTTTCCGATAAAACTTGATTGTTATAATTATTTGTAACTTTAATATTTAAATCACTTGATGTAGCTTTATAATCAAATATTAATAATCATCATACAGTATTGCTATATGTGAAATTAAATTCATTTTTATAATCTTCTTCATCACATGATGAAGTTGTATATATTTTTTTAATATTTGAAATATTTCATTCTTTTATACAAATTTGGTTATCACCACTAGCTTTAATATTAAATGTAGAACCATATTCTAAATTAATTAAACTTTTTCAGTTTGAATCCTTAAATAAAACTATTCATGTTTGTTGATCTCAAAGAGTAATTTTACTTGGTGATAAAATTTTTGAACTATCTGGGTAAATTGTCTTACCACTTACAAAAACTTTTAATGGAATTGTTTTTATTACTTGAGTACCTATTTTTACATAAAGATTTGTATTACCCTCTGATATTCACGAAAGTTTAATATCTCTTTTTCAATCTGTAAAATAGTATAATCTTTCAGGAAATACACTTACTTTTGCTTGATCAACAACGAATGTCATTCCTCAAGGCATTTCTCATTTAAAAGCTTTACCTTTTCTGTCAGTTACTTTTAATTTGAGAGTTTCAGTTGTTCATTTTTTAATGTTTCACCCCTCATTTACAAAGTTTAACTCAACATTATGATATCTAAGAAAATTTTCTACTTCTCTTTTTTCTATTTCTTCTCTAGACATTAGAGTTTCTCTTTCAATTTTTTGTGTATCAATTTTAATTTCATTTACAATTTCAACTTGTGTACTTGTTGTTCAGTTAGCTAAATATTCTAAATAATCTTTTTTAGCTGTGTATCTTGTTTTGGGGCCGAACCGACCAGCTCAATATTCGGATTTATCTTTTATTAATTTATTAGATAATTGATATGCAATGATTGTATTTTCAATATCATTATAATTTCATGATATTGTTCATCTATATATCCCTATTTTTTGAAATATTTCTTGTACTTTTTTTATGTCTGATACAGAATATCAAATATAAACTGTTCTATTAAAAATACTTAAATCTTCATTATTAGTTACATTTGATACTGTTGTACTAACTGTTCTAGTTGTAATATTATCTAAAACAGCTCACTCTGTTTCTAAAAATAATAATGGGTCAATAGTATTTTTTATTAATTCATTTCTACATACTCAGTTTTCACTTAAATTATAATAACTGAAAGGACATTTATTATAATCATAATAGTAAGGATGAAATGGTGCAGGTAAATCTATTTGGAAATGTAGATGATTTCATGTAGAATTTCATGTAGATCATACTTCTCAAATTTTTTCTCCAACATTAACTCTATCTCAGACTCTTACTCATATTTTAGATAAATGAGCATAATTTGAAATAATAAGTTTTCATTTAATCGTATGTTCAATTGATACGAAATTTCATAGTGAAATATCATTTTTTGCTTGAATTACTTTTCAATCAGCCATAGAATATACAGGGGTTCATTTTGATGTAGCAATATCTGTTCAGATATGACCACCATTTCAAATATCCCAACCATATTTATAACTGGCTCACCATAACATGGTATATATTCTAGTATAATCATTATACCCTCAATCTTTAGTAGCATATTTTTTGTAATCCTTTGTTTTTAGGATTGGTAAATCTTGCTTACATCCAGATGATAGATCTATAAAATCGTTGAATCTACAGTCTAATTTAGATATCTCTTTCAATGGATAGATAACTTTATCGGAATTAATTGCAGCTAATGCGGGAACTGGATTTATGGTTGTAACCATAAAAACTCATAGCGTTAATTCTGACAAAAATCTTTTAAAATCTTTTGTTGTTTTCATAATAACTTTATTTTTGAAATAATTTATTTTAAATAACAGTTTTTTATATATAATGTTTTTAACTTAAATATTACTTTTAGTATTTTGTCATAATGCTAGTAGTAATTTTAAAGTATAAACGTAAAATATTAATATTTGCAGATATATAATATTTTTAATATATAAGTACTTGACATTTAAATATTTGTATACTTAAAATATTTCCGTACTTAAATTATCACACAAATATATACTATTGTCAAATAATTGACAATTAATCATATATATTTTAAATATAGTTTTTCTGTTTTACTTTAACAAAGGTATAAAACGACTAAAAATTAAATACTTGCTATTTAAAGAATATATAGTCTAATATACTAATAATACTTAATTATACACTAAAAAATGACTATTTTCGAAGTAAATATTTTGTGAATAAATTTTGCACCAAGTTATTACTGATTAATGTATGTTATATGATTTCTAACATGATTTTATATAATAAAGAAAAGATGAAGAATAATAGCAGCAAAGTCTAAAAAAGTTAAAAATAGTGATTTACTCGATGATTTATTTCTATATATATTTTTGTGAGTAATTTTATGATGAAGACTTGGTTATGTGTTATTTTATAATTTGAGTTCTTATATATCTAATCCATTAGATATTATAAAAGTATGGGAATGATGAATGAGCTTTCATTGATGAGTTATTGGAGTAATATTGGCAATGCGGGTTTTCTCAAATAAATATAAAACAAGTTTTTTAAAGTTAGCAGATCAGGTTACATTAGTTTTACCTATTGGGCTATGATTAGGAAGAATCTGAAATTATTTAAATAATGAATTACTGTGATACTCATGATATGAATGATTATTTGCTGTATATATTAATTGAACCTGATACTTTCCTTCACCATTACTTGAAGCTCTACTTGAGTGATTAGTTTTATTCATTATATTAAATATTATATATCATTTCAATACAATAAAAAAAGCTATTTTAGGTTTTGACTGACAAATAGCTACACTGTTTTTAATAATTTACGCTTTTTTTAGAATATTTGTAGAAGTATTCTTTAGAACACCTGATTCTCATATTTGATATATCCTATGATATTTCACTGTGTGAGAGCTATTAACTATACCGATGTTAATATGATGACTATATATTTATTGGAGGCTTAAATTGATAAAAAATACATAAAAAGCATAAAATTACTATATATTTAATAATAGAAATTAATAATTATGAATACAAATAAAATTGAAAAATTATTAGAACCTATTAGAGAGGAAATTAATCAAATTGATGGTTTTTTACTGCTAACATTACAAAACATATTTGAGTGATGATGAAAATTAGATGAAAAAGATTTTGAAACTGTTTTAGATTTGGCTGTATCTGGTGAAACAGTTTATTCAGATAAGATTTGAGAATC
>JASFZI010000031.1:0-4140 GCA_045107135.1 Candidatus Altimarinota bacterium | reverse complement strand
ATGAGTAAAGAAATGATGCAAATCCCTGTAAAAGATTTACTGGAAAGCTTAAAAAGTGGCTATGAAGAGTATCGAGACTGTTTAGCAAACGGAAATGATAAAGAGGATTTGGGACATATAAAAGGGTATTGTACTACTATCGAACAGATTTTAGCAGCATATGCAGGGGTAACATCTTCTGAAATGTTAGAGATTAAGAATCCTATTATAGGAAATGTTTCTCTAAAAAGAAAAAAAACTATGATTAATTATGATGAGCCTACTTATCTGCGAAGACAACGAGATTAAGGTATTAACACAAATATAGCCACGAATCTCTACCACTATAAAAAGCCTATTTTATTCTATCTTTATTTATTTAAAAATCTTTTTGTTTTGTAGCGTGTAACCTCTTAAATTATGCATATTGCTCTTGAAGATATAACGATAGCGTCTCTCTATATATAAACCCAATTAAAGGGGTTTATATATTCGTAATTAATAGCTTGACGATCTGTGTGAATAGTGTGAAGCATGTGAACTATGTGAACTATGCGAGCTGTGATAAGCATAAGTTCTAGCTGCATTTTCAGATGGTTGTAATACTAACGTACTAACTTTTTGTTGATCTTTAATCATATTATCTACAGCATCAGCACTTGGCATACTAATACTTGCAGTTGCAGCAGTTCCTGCAAATAATATGCTTGCTATAAACATTTTAAAGTTAAAAACTTTTCTATTTGCTTGCTTAACTATATCTTTGAATAGATTTTTTTCAATCTTTGGCAACATTACTACTCCTTGTTATTGGTTTTAGAAGAGGCTCGTAATAAGGTCGTGTTGAACTAAACATACCAGCGCACTCACTCTTCATATCACAATTATAGCATACTTCTGAGAAATCATTTTTCCAATCTGAAATAGATTGTCTCGCAAACTCTCTAATATTTTCATTAACTAAGCATAACGGAAGATTGTATATAGAAACAGGAAGATTGTATTCTCTACATATTTTAATTGCTTCAACTAATTCATCTTCGTATTCCAATGGACTAATATGAATTTCGTCAATATTGTTTAATGTAAAACCAATATATTCTAAGCCCATTAAAGCAACATGATCAACAAATGGTATGTTTTTATAAATAAAATACATTAGATCTGGTAAATTGTTATATGTTTGTTTATTTAATACAACTCGTACCTCTGTCTTTAATCCATATTTTGCACAATTATAAAAACCCTCTATCGTTTCAAAAAAAGCATTTTTTGATTGAACAACATAATCATGTTGAGCATAATAAGAACTATAAATAGGAATTTCTGATATAAAGTAATCTTTCGCTACTTCTGCAATACTTTTTACAAACTTCTCATTAGTGTAAGCTCTACCATTTGTTAAGACTCTAATATATGTATTTGGCAACTCTTGCCGTATTTTTTTGATTATTTTTACAAAGTTTTCAGCTAATAAAGTTGGTTCTCCTCCAGAGATACCAATAACGGATAACTCTTTATCAAGTAATTCAATTATTTTCATATTATCATTAATTAAATAATCGTCATTGTCGGTAGTAGGTGGTTGTGAACACATTAAGCAATAGTGGTTGCATCTATTTGTAAAAAATAAAGTATGGGCATTAGAAGAAGGTAAAATAGAAAAATATATAGAGTTGTTCTCTATTTTTACAATGGCATATTCTTCCATTTCTTCAATATTATCAAAATATAAAATTTCTTTATTCTTTTTGTATTTATTAAAAATATCTTTAGAAGTTGTTATGACTATATCAATTTCTTCATTAAGCTCTATGTCTTCTACTAAATACAAAGCATTGTCACCACTTATATATTCATTCTGATTAAAAACCACCTTTCTGATACCGTTGGTTTTAGAAGTGAAATCGTTTGAATAATGCAATAATTGTTTCATTAACATTTTCCTTGAACGAAATCTATATCATGGTTAATCCAAGCCCAGAAAATATCTAAAACTTTTTTATCCTTATTTTTTATGTATGAGAATAAATAGTTATAAATACTCATTTGCTTATAGCAAAAATCACTTGTTGGTCTATGTCCGTAATGATCTTTTTGTGTTACATAATTAAAAAGTGGATCACAACCGCAATATGGTAAATATGCACACTCGCTACAATTAGTTAATGACTCGGCACAACTATCTTGAATTATTAATTGAAGCTTAGGCTTATTAATAATATCTTTATATGTATTATCTGAAACATTTCCTAGTAGAAAGTTTTTGTCACCCATTTCAGCTAACATTCTAGCTTCATCTGCTGGATAAATTTCTCCATTGTAATGAAATACTAAAGCATTAACTCCAGCTCCTGAAGGAGATTGTAAATCGACATAACCTGTAGAGTATGGTGTTAAAATTCTTCTTAATAATAGGGTTGCATATTCTTCTCTAAAGTAAGTTCCATCAAGGTTCATATCAATTATATAATCTAGTGCATTGAGATAGAATTTTATATATTCTTGCTCGCTATAACCTATTTTCGACATAGTTTTTACAGCAAATCCATATGGACTTAAAGCTCTTAATGAAATTGAATTTTTACCAATTTTCTGATATTCTTTAATTATATCTTCTATTCTCGATAAAGAGTTTTTACTAATCGTGAGAAGTGGTGAAATAGTATCTCCAACATATTCTTTAGATAGGTTAAAGCCTTCTATAAATTTTTTATATGTATTTTCCGAATGTATTGGTCTATTTGTATTATGTAAATCTTCTGGACCGTCAAGAGAGGTGGATAACAATATATTATGCTCTTTGATAAACTCTAATTGTTCTCTTGTTATATCGACAAGAGAAGTTGCTAAAACAAACTCTATATTCTTGCCAATTGTTTCGTTTAACTGTTTTGCATATTGAACAATAAACTTGACAATATTAAAGGCGAGTAAGGTTTCACCTCCTTGAAATTCTATTGTAATACTTTTTGCTGGAGACTGCATAGCAATAATTACTGATTTTTCAGCTATTTCTTCTGTCATATCAAATTCTATAGCTTTTGTAGATTGTGGAGTTATTTGACAATAATGACATTTATGTTGACATCGTGTAGTAACAACAAAAACGAGTAATACCGCTCCTGTATATAGAAATTGTTTTTTAGTTCTATATTTTACAGCTTTTCTGTTTATTGCTTCTCTGTCTCTAGTCATATATATGAATTGTTTATTCAGTAGTTCCAAAAATAAATCTTTATTATTTTCTATAGAAAGTTCTTTTTTTACAAGATTACGCAGTTCATAATCAGAGCAAATAACAAATTCACCTGTATCATTAGTTAAAACAATTTCTTCATTTAAGCGATTAAAGTTAAATGGAAATAAATTATATTCATTGCTATCACTTGAATAAAAAGAAAGATCTTTAAATTGTTTATAAGTTTCTGCTTCTTTAAACTTTTTAATTTCCATTATGATAACTCCATAGATGATGTTAAGTCTAATATATAATTTAGAAATTCACTTATAGTTTTTTGTTCTAAATATTCTTGTGTAATAGTTATATCAATAGTTTTGCTATTTTCTGATACGGAAGGAGACAATAAATATTCATTCCAAACTTCTACTGACCTATAAATTGCGTCTTTATGATAGATACTTTTGTCTAAACTAATTATCATTTGGTTGTCCAGACAACAAAGCTCTAGTAACTATTGTATCTCTTACTTTTTGAGTTTCTGAAAGGATGATACTTCTTAACTCCTGATCTAAAATTTCATTATTAAATTTACCAATCAGGTTTTCTACCTTAATAGCTTCGTTTTTTAACTGAAAGTAAATTGTATATATTGATTGATCATTTGCGTTTGGTGTAATAAAAATATAAAATATATCTGTAAATTTATAACAAGCTTTTAATAATGTATTCTTTGAATACATATTTTTGTCAATATTTAGAGTAATTACTTTGTCTTTTAATTTTTCTAGTGTAGAGATATAATTCATTATTCCAACTTTGAATTTAATTTTATGTACTTTATCCAATCTTTCTTTAATATATGATAATATATTTCAATATTTAACTGACGTTACGATAATCTAAATTGAGAAATTCTCAAAACTGTTACAATTTCACGCAACCATTAATTCTCCAACTTTTTCATAAGCGACTTTGAG
>JASFZI010000030.1:0-9794 GCA_045107135.1 Candidatus Altimarinota bacterium | reverse complement strand
TCAAAAACCTGCGTAAACGCAGGTTTTTTTGACTAAAAATGATGTACTTGTTATAAACAAAACTAGAGTAATAAATGCATATAAATATGCACTAGAAAATAAATTCAGATTTTTTTCTTTTGGTGATGCTATGTTTATTAAGGGGTGTGAATAACATTTACCACCCCCTTATTTATACAAAATTTTATATCTAAATTGACAAATAATGATAAATCTTTATAATATTGCAACATAAAAAAATTTTATTTATATATTATATATATATGTCCTCTTCTCTAAGAAACATCAATCCGCATTTCATTGAAAATATTGATTTTAAAGATGCTAAGTTATGAAAAGATTTAGCTTTTTTAGAATGAATTAACGAAGAAACATCTTTCATTGTAAAAACAATATTAGAATATTCTGAAAGATTTGGTATTAATTTAGAAACAACGAAAATATCTCATATAATCAAATATATATTAAAAGGCTTGCTTGACTCAGAAAATGATACTGATTTTCTTCTTGCTAAAAATTTTATCTCTGACAGAAAAATAACAAAGAGAGATAAGACAATTGAATGCTCTAAACAAAAAATAGTAGAATTAGAAAAAACTTCAACTACAGATTGCCTAACAAAACTAGTTAACAGAGCATGATTAGATTATGAAATGAAAAAACAAATAGAATTAAAAAATAGAAATGATACAAACTTTTCAATTCTATTAATAGATGTCGATGATTTTAAACAAGTTAATGACAAATATTGACATCTTGTTTGAGATAAAGCATTAATAAAATTAGCTGAATTGTTAAAAGAAAATTTTAGACAAACTGATATTATATGAAGACGGTGATGAGAAGAATTTATGATTATACTTCCTTGAATAGAAATAATTGATGCCGCAAATAAGGCTACTGAAATTAGAGAAATCATAGAAACAAACTTATCATTAAATATAGATGAAATATTATGAAATATAACAATTAGTATATGAGTTACTCAAGTAGAAGTAACTGATAGTAATAGTGAAAAATTAATGAAAAAAGCAGACACTGCTCTATATAGATGTAAGCATATTTGAAAAAATTGAATGTTAATACAATTAGATCATCCTGAAAAAATATGTGCTGACACTTATAATACATGTAAGCAATCAGAACAATTTTTAAAAATTCCTACAATATTATCACCTATTAGAGAACTATAAATATATTTTTAAATTAATAAAAAATATGAATAATACACCTCTTTTAAAAGAAAGTAGCAATACTCACTCAATATTAAATTTAAATCAAAAAAAGCTTATAAAATTAGCTCGTATCAGTACAATTAATGAAATTATACTTTTATCAGAATGAAAAGAAATTGAGGAAAATGGTACTATACTAAATGAAGACACAAAAAAAGCAGCGATTTTTATAATAGAATCTATTAAGAATATCTTAGAATTAGATCCTGAAAAAATAAAAGAATATAAAATAAATTCTGTTCTAAATAAGCTTTGAAAAAAACTAAAGGAAAAATGAGATTGTGAAAGTTGCGCTATTCGACTTTTTATACAAAATATTTCTTTACAAACTTCAAATACACTACTAAGGCTAGAAAGAAAGCAAAAAAATAAAGCTTCATTAACAGATCATCTTACAGCTCTAGTTAATAGAGCCTGAATAGATAATGAAATAGAAAAACAGATTGAATTAAAAAATAGAGATAATACAAATTTTTCAATTTTATTGATGGATATTGATGATTTTAAACCGATTAATGATACCTATGGACATCAAATTTGAGATGATGTATTACAAAAATTAGCTACTATATTAAAAAACAATTTTAGAAAAAATGATACTGTTTGAAGGTGGTGATGAGAAGAATTTATGATTATACTTCCTTCAACAAATTTTCAGTATGCAGCAAAAAAAGCTAATGAAATTAGAAGACTGATAAAAGACACTCTTTCATCAGGGATAGATAAAATAAGATGAAAAATAACAGTTAGTATATGAGTTACTCAAATTGAAATGAAAAATGGTAATATTCAAAAATTAATAAGAAATGCAGATATAGCATTATATAAATCTAAAAAGGAATGAAAAAACCAAGTACAAATACAATTAAAAGATACTGGAGATACTTGTATTAGTGCATGTAATATATGTCCTGAAAGAGAAAAATGCACAAAAAAAGATAAGACAACGTAATTGTCTTATCTTTTTTTATTATTTAATCTCAATTAATTCAATATCAAAATTAAGAGTCTTTCAAGCCATTGGATGATTATTTTCTATTGTAATAGATATTTCATCAGCTCAAATAATCTTTATTTCTCCCTGAGCTGTTGGTAGAACCTCTCAAGCTTCTAGTTTTACTCAAGAATCAATAAATGATTGTAAATCTGTTTTAGGAATTTTAACTTCAGCTTCTCCATATGCATCTGCTGGAAGTAATTTAAGAGTTTTTTTGTCTCAAACTTTCATTCATATTACTCAATCATCAAACCCTTTTATCATTTGCCCTTCTCACACTGTAAAAACTATAGGCTCGTTTCTATCGAAACTAGAATCAAATTTTTCTCAATTTTCTAAAGTTCCTGTATAGTGTACAGCTACAGTATCTCATGCTTCTACTGCTTTATTTTTTTTAGCTTCTATGTTTTGTTTTTTTATTTCTTCTATTTCTTTTAATTTTGCATCTAAATTGAAATCATAATCTTTTAATCATCAGTTTTTATATTCCTTTATTTCTACAGAAATCATTATCACCTCCTTTTCTGGTCTATCTCAGGCTACAGTTTTAGTTTTTTCTAACTTATCAACATTTTCAAATCATTCTACTACTTCACCAAAAACAGAATGCTTCTTATCTAAAGAATTATTATTAGCAGTATTTATAAAAAATTGACTACCATTTGTATTTGGTCCAGAGTTAGCCATTGATATAGTATATTTATTATTGATTAAATCAGGATGGAATTCATCGTCAAATTTTTCTCAATAAATACTTACTCCTCACATACCAGTACCATCAGGATCTCCTCATTGAATCATAAATCATTTTATAATTCTATGGAAAATTACTCAGTCATAATATCCTTGTTTAGATAATCCTATAAAATTAGCTGTAGTTTTAGGAACTAATTCAGTTTCTAGTAAAATATTAATTGTCCCGTTTGTAGTTTTCATTATAGCAACAACATCTCCCTCTTCATATTTATAAGCTTTCATAGCAGTTTCAGTATTATCAGATAAATTTGTTCAACAAGAAGTAATAAAAATAGTAACAAATAGCATTATTATTATCTTTTTCATTTTTTAATATTAATAATTAAAATTTCCTTTTTAATTTTATTTTCTTTTTTCATAACTTTAAATCAAAAAGTTGCAAAACATATTCTATGAATTTTTCTTCATTTACAAAATTCTTTATTTTACATCTAAGTCTAGTAGCAGATTTTACTGAAAAGTTAACTGCTTTATCTAATATCAAAAACTTTTTCAATTCTTCTAAAGTGATACTTTTATCAAAGTCTATTTGATAGTTAATTCACACCCTTCTAATAGATTTAATTTTGAATTTATATGCCTTTAATTTTAACTTAAGTAAATCAAAAAAATTATTTGTAGTAATAGGAGTATCTCTGTTAATTTCTTTAAAATCTGATATAATATTTTCTAAATCATCTAAACTTTCTAAGCTTTCAATTTCCCTATAAAAATTAATCTTATCTAGTTCTGAAGAAAAATATGAATTATCAATATAGGCTCAAATATTTAGGTCAATAGTTATATTCTGGGTACCGATACCCTTGTATCCTAACTCTTGTACTTTTGGTGCCGGTACCATCTGTTTCAGCTCTTCAACCCTATTTTCTAACATTTCCAAAAATAATTTTATTCATATATCATGTCATTGTCCACTTTGTCTAATACCCAGTATATCTCATCATCACCTTACTTCTAAGTCCTTTATGGCTAACTCAAATCACGCTCATAAGTGACTGTAGTCTACAATAGTTTTCAATCTTTTTGCCGCATCTTCCTTTATTTTATCTTTCTTAAATAAGAGATAACAATATCATTTTCTATCAGATCTTCATACTCTTCATCTAAGCTGATGTATTTGAGAAATTCAAAAATTTTGTGCCTCATTTATAAAAATAGTATTTACATTTGAAAAGTCTATTCAATTTTCTACTACTGTTGTAGCAAGTAAAATATCATGTTGTTTTCTTTTAAATTCTATGATTCTTTTTTCAAGTTTATCTCAGGATAATTGTCCATGAACAATAGCTATTTTTTTTCATGGAAAAATATTTCATAAATAATGTTTCATAGCCTCTATCGTCTTTACTCTATTATGTATAAAAAACATTTGTCCTGCTCTATCAAATTCTCTTTTTCAAGCTTCAAATATTACTTTATCATCAAATGATGAAACTATTGTCTGAATTGATTGTCTACCAACTGGAGGAGTTGTCAACATTGATATGCTTTTTATTCAATTTAAAGCCATATTTAGACTTCTAGGGATAGGTGTTGCGGACATAGATAGTATGTCTATATCTCATTTAAATTTTTTAATTTTTTCTTTATCCTTTACTCAAAACTTATGTTCTTCATCAACTATTAATAATCATAAATCTTTAAATTGAATATCTTCACTAAGTAATCTATGTGTTCAAACAATTACATCTATTTTTCCTGTCTTTAATCTTTCTAAAATAGCCTTAATAACAGCTGGTTTTTCAAACCTTGTAATCACTCATATATTTACAGGAAAACCTGAAAATCTTTCTATTGCTTTTTCATAATGTTCATATGCTAAAACAACTAATGGAGAAATTAAAGCTGCTTGTTTTCAATTAATAACAGCCTTATAAATACTAGCAAAAGCTATTTCAGTTTTACCAAACCCTACATCTCATGATAAAAGTCTATCCATAGCATTTTCAGACTCCATGTCATCATATATTTCTTTAATTATATTTAATTGATCATCTGTATAAGTATAGTCAAACGAATTTGCAAATTCTACCTCTTTTGTAGGATAACTTAAAAATTTATATCATTTATTTAATTTTCTTTTTGCATAAACTTCCAATAATTCCCTTGCTATTATTTCTACATCCTCGGAAACCTTTTTTAATTTTTTTTGCCATTCTTTAGTACTTAATCCAGTAAGTTTTGGATTTTCTACTCATACATATTTAGAAACTCTAGACACCTCTGTTATTGGTACAAACAATTTGTCATTATTTTTGTATTCAAGAGTTATATATTCTTTCTTAATTCCTGTTAATTCTTTTTCTATTATTTCTTTAAAAATTCAAATTCCATGATCTATATGAACAATATAATCTCATGGTTTAATTTGCATCATCAAATCTAAATTTTTTGACAAACTTCTTTTAATCCTCTTTTTTACAAATATTCTAGAAATATTATCATCAGTAATCACGCAAGCATTAATTGTTCTAAAGCTTTTTAAATTATTTAAACTTGTTTCATAAACTTCTACTCAGTCTAAATTATTTAAATCTAAAAAGCTTTTTATTGTATTTTTGTTCTTTGTAAAAATATATTTTTTTATTCCTGATTCTTCTAGTATATTTTTAAAATCGTCTATTTTTTCCAAAAATAAATCATTAATTCAAAGATTTATATAGCTATTATTATTAGAAAGTGAATTAAATATTATATAATTATTTAAAGATTCTTCTACATGATCATAACTAGAATAAAAATCTAAAGAATCTAAGATAATTAAACTGCCTGATTCCACTATTTTGTCTTTTATTTCATTTGATAACTTTTTACTTATGTTATTAAAATCTAATACTTCATTTTTTCAAAAATAAAACTCTTTTTTCTTTCAACAATCTACAATAATATCCTCTATAGTATTTCACCAAAAGCTAATTTTGGTAGTATCTCATGCTGTATCAGTAAAACTAAGTATGTCTCACACTATCTTGAAAGTTCATTTATTCTCATAATCTGAAAAACTATAACCTAGTTCATTTATTTTTTTTGTTATATCAGATATTTGAATTTCTTCTCATACCTTTACGCTAAATAAACTATTATGTTCTATCTGCGAAAAAGTCTCTAACTTGATATTAAATAATTCTTTTGTAACAATGTATTTTCATCCATTGTTGTAAGTAAGGTTAATTAAGTCAGAAAGGTTGCTTAAACTGCTTATTTTTATATCTAAATAAGCAGAAATACGTAAATAACTCTCTAGTGCCTTTTCATTTTCTACAACTATTAAAAAGGAATTAGCCTTTTCTAATTCTGTTTTTAGTAATAATAATCTAGAAAAAATACTAGAATAGTTTATATAATGTTTATTTTTTTCTAATTTTATTTTTAGATTTATCATTTTTTTAATATTGTTCAATTAATCCATCCTTGAATTCCTTCCTTTCAAAAGGAAGGAGGCTGCATCTTATAAATTATTTTTTATTTTATTTAATACTTTATTTAAATTATTTAAAACTTCATCATTTCCTACTCTAAGAACCTTTATTCATAAACTATTTAATAATTTTTCCTTATATTTATCTAATTCTAATACACTCTTACATTCGTGTATATTTCAATCAACTTCTATTATAATTTTACTCTCATCACAATAAAAATCTGGAATAACAAATCTGTCTTGCCCATTGTTTTCAGTGTAAACATAAACAGGTTTTTGCCTTAAAAATCTAAATCATAACTTATCATATCTAAGTTCTTTCCATAATATTTTTTCTGAAATTGTTTGATTTTTTCTCAAATTTCGAGCAGCCTCTTTTATTATATCTGGTATTTTTATATTCATAATTTTTTAAATATATACTGTAGCCTTCCTCCTTTTCAAAAGGAGGAAATTCAAAGGTGGATTAATTTTCTCTTTTTTTCTTTGCAAATTATATAAAAAAAATAGAATATATAAAGTTTATATCTTATTTTAAAAAATGAACTTATTTATAGATACCATCTCAAAACTAGCAACTATAATACTTTTTAATAATGAAAGGGAAATTATAGGCTCTTTATCCTGGGATATTAAATGAAATGAATCTTCTACGTTAATCCCTCAAATTGATAAATTATTAAAAAATAATAATGTAATTTACAGCGGTTTAAATAATATTGTAGTTGTAAATGGTCCTGGTAGTTTTACATGAATTAGAACAACTGTTTTAGCTGCTAATAGTATAAATTATATTATAAAGAAAAATATGACTGCTATTAGTTATTTTGATTTACATAGCGCATACCCTATAATTAAATCTTCTTCAAAAAGAGATTGTTTCTTTAAACAGGATAAAAATTCAAATATAGAAATAATTTCAAATGAAAATTTATTAAACTTATTAAATAATTCTTGAATTAAAAAAGTATATTGAGAAGCTGAGACAAAGCTATTTCCTGATATAGAAATATTTGAAAAAATTGATTATGTAAGTATAATAAAACAAATTGAATTAACCAATGTAAAACAAATAAGTGCTTTATATATTAAAAAACCTAATATTTCATAAGACCAAATTTATGCTAGCTTTGAGAAATTTAAAAAAATGAGAAAAAATCTTAATTGTAGTAAAAAGACACTGGATAATATTTGCAATGCTTTGAGTATTCTTTGCTATATGATTGGTTGTTTCTATTATATTATTTATTATATTATGATTTTCTCTTCTTTGAAGTTTAACTAATATTGTATTTTGGTTGTTTTTTTCTGTTTTTTTGTATATAAAATGGCTAAATCATGAGCTTGATATGTACATTATATCTAATAATAGAGTTATTTGAATAGATCAGATTTCGTTTTTAAATAGGACAGTTTCTGAATGTAATTTATGACAGGTTCAAGAAGTAAACTCTAAAACATCTTGATTATTTGCAAATATACTTAATTATTGAACACTATCAATTCAAACAGCCTGAAATCAAACAAATTTAAAAATGGATTTTGCCCCCGATTCCATGCATGCGGCTAGAAAAATTCTTAATATAGTTGATGATTATAGAAATGGTATAAACAACAATAATAATAACTCTCCTAAAAAACAAAATAATGAAAAAACTTAACTTACAGGACATTCTAGACAATACAAGTGATTTAACTATAGAAAAAAAAGTTTGATTCATAGCTATTATAGGTAGACCTAATGCCGGAAAATCTACATTTGTTAACTCCCTTATCTGAGAAAAAATTTCAATAACTACAGATGTTCCTCAAACAACTAGAAAAAGAGTTTTAGCTATTTTTAATGACAAAGAGTCTCAAATTATCTTTTTTGACACACCATGAATACACAAATCTGAAAAAAAGTTCAATGAGCAGATAAATAATGTAGCAATATCTAGTTTTAAAGATGCAGAGGCTATTTTATATTTTATCGATTCAAGTAGAAAATGATGAGAAGAAGAAAGATATATAAAAAAAATATTAGACATGGTTAATAAACCTGTTTTAAAAGTTTATACTAAAATTGATCTGAAACCAAAAATAAATATTCCTGATTGAAAAGATATATTAAAAATATCTTCTATTTCTAAAGATGGTTTTGATAAATTATTAAAGAAAATAAAATCTTATTTGATTGATTGACCAATGCTTTTTCCAGATGATTTTTATACAAAGCAAGATATCTACTTTAGAATAAGTGAAATAATTAGAGAAAAGGCTTTTATACACACAAGAGAAGAGTTACCTCATAGTGTATACATTTGAGTAGATGAAATAGAAGAAGAGGATGATTTATTAAAAATAGTAGCATATATATATACTGAAACTGATTCTCAAAAATATATAGTAATATGAAAAAAATGAAGTCTTATTCAAACTATTTGAAAAGAAGCTAGAATAGAGCTAGAAAAAGTTTTCTGAAAAAAAGTCTTTCTTGCCTTAAGAGTAAAGGTTAAGAAAAACTGGAGAAAAGATGATAAATTGATTAAAGAAATTTTGTATTAAGAAAAAACCTCTTACCTGAATCCTTACTCCTTCACAGGAGCAAGGGGCTACATGTACTAATGTTTGTAGCCTCTTTCCCCTGATAAGGGGAGAGAATTCAAGAGAGAGGTTTTTTAGTTTTTAAAAATTATTTCAATAATCAATCAATAATTTTTTCAAATGAATCAACTGGATAAGCTCATGAAATAACTTCATATTCTCATGTTTCATTGCTTATAAGAACATTTCATGGAGTACCTGTTATACCGAATAATTCAGTACCAGTAGCCATTTGATCTTTAACTTTATCTGCATATTTAGCAGAATCTAAACAACTATTTAATTCTTCTTCTGATGCTCATAAAGCTACAGCCTCTTCTATCAAATATGCTTTATCTGATTTTTCATCAGCATAAGCTTTTTTAATTAAGTCGTAGAATGCATCAACTCATTCTTGTTCAGCTAAACATTCTAAAATTTCAGCACCTGGTTGAGCATTATCATGGAATCCAAGTGGAAAATGATTATAAATTATATTTAGATCATCACCATATTTTTCAAATAAAGCTTCAGATGTACCAGCATTATGTAATTTTGCACAGTAAGGACATTCTAAATCAGAATATTCAATCCAAGTTATTTTTCAATCAGAATTTCCTTTTATATATGAATTATTTTTTAATGTTTCTAATTTTTCTTTATCTAACATTAAAAACCCATTTTCACTTCTTTCTTCAAAAGGATTAAAAACTGACCCTATTTCTAAAATAAATTCTCCTCATGCTAAAGGTTGTAAAAAACCATTTACTTTTGGTGTAGGTTGACCAGATTGATCTAATTGAGCTGGATCAGCTGAAAC
>JASFZI010000029.1:0-6949 GCA_045107135.1 Candidatus Altimarinota bacterium | reverse complement strand
AATTAATTATTAAATTTAAATAAAATAACATCTCAATCTTGTACTATATAATCTTTACCTTGTAAAGCTACTTTTCAATTTTCTCTCGCTCAAGTCCATCAATTAAATTCTACAATATCAGACCATTTAACAACGTCAGCTTTAATAAATCATTTTTCAAAATCAGTATGGATAACTCCAGCAGCTTGAGGAGCTGAATCTCATTTATGAATTGTCCATGCTCTTACTTCTTGAACTCATGCTGTAAAATAATACATAAGACCTAAAGCATCATATGAAGCTTTTATTAAATCATCTAATCATGTAGATTTTAATCACATTTCAGTTAAAAATTCATTTTTTTCTTCAAGAGACATTTCTATCATATCTTCTTCTAATTTAGCAGAAATTGCCACCACTTTATGTTTTTCTGATACTCAAATCAAATCTTGCAATTCTTTCTCTGATATATCCATCATATCTTCAGAAACATTACATGCATATACAAATTCTTTGTTTGTTAATAAATGTAAATCTGTTAATGATTCTTGTTGTTCTTCTGATAAATTCATATCAGTAACAATAATTCATTTATTTAATTCTGATTCTACTAGTTTGTAAACCTCAATAGCTTCTGCTATTTTTTTATCAGATCTTGCTTTTTTTCAATCAGAGACAATTCTTTTATTAACAGTCTCTATATCTGCCATTATTAATTCAGCATTAATGATTTCAATATCTAATTTTGGGTTTATATTACCATTTACATGAATAATATTGTCATCCTCAAAAATTCTCACTACTTGCAATATAGCATCAGCCTCCCTAATATTAGCCAAGAATTTATTACCAAGTCATTCTCATTTTGATGCTCATTCAACTATCCCCGCTATATCAATAAACTCACAATTAGCAGGAATAATTTTTTCTCAGTTAACTGCTTCTCTGATTTGCTCTAACCTTTTATCGTTAACATTAACTATTCATACATTTGGTTCTATAGTACAAAAAGGGAAATTTTGTGCATCTGCAGAATAATTTTTAGTCAACGCATTAAATAATGTAGATTTTCAAACATTTGGAAGTCAAACTATACCTATCTTCATAATTTTATTTTTAAATTTTAATAAATCCCTCTGTTTCTAAACATATATGTCATATAATCCATTTCCTGTTGTCTTTTTATTTGAAAAATATCCGAACAATACTTCAATTCTAATTCTGTGTATTCTCTTCTTCTTGTTGCTTCTAAGTACACTTGCTCACAATGTCTTACAATTTTATTCTCTATATTATTAATTTCGTCTAAATTAGGTGAATTTATAAAAGCATTTACACTTTCATTATAATATTCTGAATAAAAATATGCATTACTAGGTAAACTAGCAAATAGTGAAAACAAAAAAATAATAGACAAGAATGTTTTTTTCATATTTTTTTTATAAATAGTATATATTTTTATTGTATAAAAAATGAAGATTAAATCAATAGAATTTAAGTTATTTTATACTATTTTTAATTAATCATAAAAATAAAGGATGTGGTTTTTCAAGACAAGATTTAAATTCTGGGTGTGCTTGAGTTGCAATAAAAAAATTATTTGCGTTAATCTCTACAAATTCTACAAGTTTTTTATCTGGTGATAATCATGAAAGTGATAATCAAGCTTTCATAAGATCATTATGATAATTAACATTAACTTCATATCTATGTCTATGTCTTTCTGAAATCTTGTTTCTATTATATAATTTTTCAGCAAGGCTTCATTTAGTTAAAATCGCTTCATAACTTCATAACCTCATAGTTCATCAAAGATTTTTTATATCTTTCTGTGAATCCATAATATTAATAACTTTATTTTTACATTTATTATTAAATTCTCATGAGTTTGCATCTTTGATTCAAAGGACATTTCTTGCATATTCTATTACAGCAACTTGCATTCAGAGGCATATTCAAAGAAAAGGTATATTTCTTGTTCTTGCGTATGTCACAGCATTTATCATTCACTCAATTCATCTAGATCAAAATCATCAAGGTATAAGTATTCAATCTAGTTTTTCATCTTCTCTAAATTTATCTAACTTTTCACTATAAAACTCATTCTCTAATATTTCTGCATCAATCCAATTTATATTAATTTTTGTATCATTAAAAGCTCATGCATGTATCAAACTTTCAATAACAGATTTATACGTATCTTCAAATTCAGTATATTTTCATACTATTCATATAGTAATATGTTTATTTGGATTTATAATATTTCAAACTAAACTATTCCACTTTTTTAAATCTGAGCTTTTATTTTTATATCAAAAATGATTCATTATAATATTATCAACGTTTTGGTTTCTAAATTTTTCAGGAACATCATATATTGTTGATACATTTTTTCATTCAATAATATTTTCCGGATCAAGATCACAAAGCATAGATATTTTATCTATATGCTTCTGAGAAATACTTCAATCTGTTCTACAAACAAGCATATTTGGCTGAATACCATATTCTCTTAATTTTATTACAGTATGCTGAATTGGTTTTGTTTTTATTTCACCAGAAAAGTCAAGTTTTAATAATAAAGTTATATGAATATAAAACACGTTTTCTGCTCATATATCTCTTTTAAATTGCCTTATAGATTCCAAAAAAGGAAGACTTTCAATATCTCAGACAGTTCATCCCACCTCAACTAATGTGACATCATTTTCTTTTGCTATATTAATAATAGATTCCTTAATCTCATTTGTGATATGAGGAATAATTTGTACAGTTTTTCATAAATATCATCATGCTCTCTCTTTATCAATAACATTTGAATATACTTTTCATGTTGTTATATTATTAGCTTTTCATAAAAAAATATTTAAAAATCTTTCATAATTTCATAAATCTAGATCTGTTTCTCCTCAATCTTCCGTTACAAATACTTCTCAATGCTCATAAGGACTCATTGTTCACGCATCAACCTGTAAATAAGGATCCATTTTAATTACTCCAACTTTTAATCAGCTAGATTGTAATAATTTTCATATACTAGCAGTAGTAACTCATTTTCACAATCACGAAACTGTTCATCATGTTATAAATATAATTTTCATTTTTTTGCATTATCAAATAAAAAAATAGAGGGTATTAGTCCTCTATTTTTAGGTATAGTTTATTCATATATATAATATATATCATTAATTTTTTTATTAAAATTATTTTAATTTATTAATTTTTTCTTCTAATTTACTTAACTTATTTTTAGCTAATTCCTTCTTTTCCATTTCAGCTCTTACTAATTTTTCAGGTGCTTTATTAACAAAAGCTTCATTTAGCAATTTTTTATCTAATAATGCAATATATTCTTGTGTATCAACTATTTGGTCTTTTAATCTCTCAATTGTTTTTTCAACATCTAAGGCATTAGATGTATCAACAAAAACCTCAACTCATGATTTAATTATTCAATATGCTAAATTATCATCAGAAGGTTTTTTACTTATAATTTCAAAATTATCAGCCTTAACTATTCATGCAATTAAATCTGATACCTGTACAATTATCTCAGCATTTTTATTTTTTGCATAAATAAAGATTCAAACTTTTTTACTAGGTAAAATATTATTTGATGCTCTTAAACTTCTAATTTCTTTAATAATATCAATAATAAAGTTTTTATCTTTTTCAATTTTTTCATCTCTTGGCAGAAGTATTTTTCACCAATTTCATGTAATTAAATCTCATTCAAATCAAAGTTTATTGTAAATTTCTTCTGTAACAAAAGGAATATACGGATGCCATAATTTGAGTAATTTTTCTAATACGTAAGTAATAACCTGAGTACTATATTTTGATGTTTCTTTTGTTAGCTTAAATTCTTCAATATAGTAGTCACAAAATTCATTTTTAGTAAAAATTTGAAGTTCATGTCATGCTTCTGAAAAATCTAGTTTTTCCATAGCATTAGTTACTAAATCAGAAAGATGTCTAATTCTCGATAAAATCCATTTTTCATGAAACATTAAATTATCATAATTTTTCAATAATACTGTTTCATTCTTTTTAAAATCAATTCAATTTCAAAGATTTGAAAAAACAAATCTTGAGGCATTCCATAATTTATTTATGAAAATCATATTGTTTTCAACATTATGTTCATCAAATTTTAAATCATTTCAAGGGGTATTTCAAACACTTAAAGTTAATCTTAATGCATCAGTTCAGTATTTTTCGATCATATCAATTGGATCAATACCATTTCAAAGTGATTTACTCATTTTTTTACCATTTTTGTCTTTAACTAATCAGTGTAGATAAATAGTTTTAAAAGGAGTCTGTCAAGTAAATTCATATCAAAACATTAGCATTCTTATCACCCAGAAAAATATGATATCATGTCATGTTTCTAAGACTTGAGCAGGATAAAATTTATTAAATAAATCCGGTTGTTTATCCGCTCAAATTTCATATCCCAATGTCGAAAATGGCCATAATCATGAAGAAAACCATGTATCAAGCGCATCAGGATCACGCGTTAATTCAGTTTCTTTTCAATAATGTGCTTTTGCATTTTCTAATGCTTGTTTTTCTGTTTCAGAACAAAAAATTTCTCAATCTGGTCAATACCAAACGGGGATTCTATGCCCCCAAATCAATTGCCTAGATATACACCAATCTCTTAAATTAAAAGCCCAATCTTCAAATGTTTTATTAAACCTTTTAGGAATAATTTCAAATTCCTTTGCTCTATATCATTTTATAACTTTTTTTATAATTGGATTAACCTTTACAAACCATTGAGTTGATATAATCGTCTCAATTTTAGCATGAGATCTTTCTCAATATCAAACCTTTGAAATATGATCCTCTATTTTTATTAAATTTCATTTTGATCTAAGTAATTCTACTATATTTTCCCTTGCTGTTAAGAAATCTTGTCAAGCAAGAATTCAAGCAACATCTGTCATTTTACCATTTTTTCAAATTACGACGTTATTTAAAGGTAAATCATGTCTCTTCCCTACTTCAAAATCATTTGCATCATGAGCTGGTGTAATTTTAACTGCTCATGTTCCAAATTCCATATCTACCATTTCATCAGCAATAATAGGAATTTCTTTATTTACTATCGGTAAAATAAGTTTTTTTCATGCTTTAAGTAATTTTTTATATCTTTTATCCTTAGGATGTACTGCAACAGCAACATCTCAAAGTAATGTTTCTGGTCTTGTAGTAGCAATAATAACCTCATTATCAGATCAAGATACAAAATATGTAATATGATACAATTTCCCGGCTTCTTCCTTATAAATTACTTCTTGATCAGAAATAACAGTATCTAATACAGAGTCAAAATTAACCATGTATTCTCATTTATAAATAAGTCATTTATTGTATAAATCTACAAATGCTTTTGTTACTTTGTCATTCATTGAGTCTTCAAATGTAAATTTTTCTTTTGACCAATCACAACTAGTTCACATTTTTTTAAATTGATTTTGAATAATTCATCCATATTTATCATTCCAATCCCAACATTCTTTTAAAAATTCATCTCTAGATATATTATGTTTAGTTTTTCATTCAAGAGCTAATTTTTCTTCAACTTTTACTTGAGTTGATATTCATGCATGATCTGTACCTGGTAATAAAAGAGTTTCATCCCCCTTCATTCTGTGGTATCTTGTCATTATATCCTCTAATGTAAGCATGACAGAATGTCAAATATGAAGTTTGCTTGTTACATTAGGAGGTGGCATAGGAATATAAAATTGTTCTCCAGTAGTAGATTTTTTTGGTTTGAATTTACCAGATTTTTCCCGTGATTTGTATAATTTTTCTTCGAATTCCTTAGGTGAATATTTCTTTGTAAACTCATTTTTCATTTAAAATTTCAATTAAAAAAATAACCTTGTTTATATTATATAAACAAGGTTAAAAAATCAAAATTTGTTTTTGATTATTTTATAAATAAGTATCCTGAATTAACTAATGTTGAATATTGAGCAATTTCTGGGTTTTCAATAATCATTTTAAAAGAGTTATAAGCAGACACTTCAGCAATTTTAATACTCATTGTTAAAGCTGCCATAATAAATACTGACCATCTAAGACCTTGTGTAACTTGTGCTTTTGTAATTTTTTTCATAAGAAAAAGTAATTAATATTTAAAATACATATATATTAAAACACATTTTAAATATTATGTCAAAAAAAGGAGTAGTTTTTTTTAAACTACTCCTTTTTTTTATTAAATTAGAATGTACAATCACCGAATACAGATGTACCAAATACGCAGGCTCAACCACCTGAAGATGATGAACTTGAAGAAGTACTTGCTACTACTATACTTCATCATAATGTAGTATTTATCAAGATTGAAGCTAAATTTACAGCATCAGTATTAGTATCAGTAAAATCAGTTATTGCTAATATTTCATTAATGACACTATTATCAGTAATTAATGTTCAAGAATAAGCTATTTGTAATGCTTCTAACATATCTAATCTATATTGTGGATCTGTTCATGTAAGATTTTCTATACTTCAAGAATAAACTACATATGAAGATGGATCCACTAATGGTAATCATCAAACTTCTCATAAGGTATTATACAAACTTCAATTATAAGAAAAAGGTAGATTATTATATCAAGTATATACAAATGTTTGATTAGCCATAATATCTTCTATTGTTATTCAGCTTCATGAAATGATCGTAGGTACTGCTAGTACATAAGTTTGTCATGTAGTGAAAACTTTTGCTATCTTACCATTATAATTTCATGTTACTTTAGTAGAAGCTATTCTGTCTCAAGCATTAGATTGAGTTGAAAGTTGATTATATAATACAATATCATCTCATTCCATCATCCCTGCAATTTCATATTCTTGTCAAGTATTAACAAGTGAATAAGTATATTCTTTATCAGTTAAAGGATCTAAAGGAATTTTATCTAATCTAAAAACATTAGTAAATGTT
>JASFZI010000028.1:0-20575 GCA_045107135.1 Candidatus Altimarinota bacterium | reverse complement strand
GATATAGCCTCTCGCATAACACTACTTATACAGTGTTATGTCACAAATCAAACTTCTTCTTTCTCTCCATGTATCATCAACCCTATCCCCTCTTCCACAGAATACGGAAGTGATGCTTCAGCTTCGCCAAAAAGTCTTCTCAGCGTATCTTTATTATCAACCTCTAAACTCCCATAAAGACGCTTGTGAAAAGAAGGTTTAACCACCCTCAACAAACTCTCAAAAAATGGCACACGCACAAGGTAGACTTTTTTTCCTAAATTCTCAGCGATGAGCTCTATCAACCTCGTTGTACTAAGCGGTTCATCATCACTTACTAAAAATATACCGCCTTTTTGTCGTTCGATGATAGCATCAATAAAAAAGCACAAATTACCAACATAAATCATACTCCGCCTATTCTCAATCCCGCCAAAAGGTAACACAAGCACTTTACGAACTAAATTGACAAGGTTTTTGATGTTGACTTTTACTCCATACCCGTACACTATAGGCGTTCTTATAATAGAAACAATGAAATCATCATCTTCTAGTTTTTGAAGCTCCTGCTCAGCTTTTAATTTACTCTTGCCATATTCATACTGAGGATTACATGGTGTACTTTTTGTATAACAAACATCATTCTCTTCCCCATATACTTTCACACTACTCATAAACAATGTCTTACCTTTTAATTTCTTAATAAACTATAAACATATTTCAATAAGCCTTTAGGCAACAACCGAATAGGAACTTTTATTAAAATATTTTTCAAGTATTCTGATGTTGTTAAATAACCAATTCTTCTTAATTCAGTTAAAAAAGTTACCTCTGCCTTTACATATGCCATACCACCTCTTCTAACTAATATACTATTTCCCGCTCTTACATTTAACAATGTATCCTGCAAACTATAAAATTTTGCACCGTTAATAATCATTCTAACACAAAGATAATAGTCTTCCATCCAAAGCATATGTTTATATCCACCTGCTTGTTCTACGACAGATTTCTTGAACATTGTTACTGCATGATTTATAGGTGTTCTCATCTTGGAATACTTTACAATATCCTCATGATTCTCTGGTAACTTTCTGTAAGACAATATTTTATTTTCATCATTTTCAAATTCACTAATAAATGCACTACATACATCAATATCTTTTTCTTCAAAAGCCTTTAATTGTTTTTCAAATCTTTTAGGTAAAGATATATCGTCTGTATCCATTCTAGCTATAAGCTCATAACTACAATGCTTTATCCCTTTATTTAGTGCAGAACCAAGACCAACATTTTTTTCTAATGATATTACAATAAAATTGTCTTTTAGTTTAGTTTTCCACTCATCAATGCTTTTATATAAGTCATCTGTCAAAGGACCATCTTGAACCAATACTATCTCATCAGGTTTTATAGTTTGCTCATCCCAAATACTTTGCATAGCTCTGTTAAAATATTCTGACTTTTCTTTGTGATATATTGACATTAATACTGAAAATTTCATTTGTTTCCCCCTTTCCTTCATATTAGTTATTATTTAATTGAGTTAAATCTTCTTCAACTCCTGCCATATCACCTAGCATTTTTGTAAAAGTTATTAATATTTGTTGTAATTCTTCAAGTTCAGTTCTAAAACTTTTACACTTTTCATCATCTTCAAACGCTTTGTTTAAAGACTTAAAATGCCATTTTTCTGTAAAGGGTCTTATTTTCTGATTTAATATCACTATTGCAATTTTTGTAAATTCAGAGCAATCACGACCATTTCTTTTAATAATTTCTCGAGTTAATGGAAAAAGTTTATAAACACTATCAAGTGCAGTTTTTTCATCTCCATATTTTAATGGTTGAGTAGTTATTCTAGTAAGTAATTCTATATACATCTCCCATGCTGCATCTTTGTCTTTTTCTTGTGGATTCCAGTCCATTTCTAAAAATGGTGTTTTTATTTTTAAAGATGTCATATCCCAATTTTCAAGCCATTTTTGCCACTTCATTTTATAATTCTCCTTGTTTTAATAAATATACATAATGCTTTTGAACATTGCTGCTATCATTTTCTTTTGATATTCTCAATATTATCTCAAACATTATATTTTTGTTTTCGGTTTTTAATATCTTTTTTAATTTTGTTTGTGATGTTTTTACAATATGCCCATAATTATAACTTTCATATTCGCTTTCTCTGTCAGAATACTGGATAAATTCCAGATCAAACTTTGATTTAAATTCATGATAAATCATTCTTTTAAATATATCATCATTTTCTATTTCAGAACTATTTTGATTTATTTTAAATATTTTTGTAAATATTTCTTGTGAAAATTTTCCACCATCATCAGGAAAACTATATTCATAATGGCTTTTAAAACTATTAAAATAGTTAGCTATCTCTTGTCCGATTTTTTTATCTACTAAAATTGAGTCAATTTCTACATGCACACATTTATCTCTACTTATATTATTAACACTACAACTTAATAAAAAATTCTCCTTATCCTGCACAAGTTCTTTTAAATCAATATTTTCATAATCATAATTAGTAAAAAGTAAATCAATTTGAGGCTTTTCATCTCGTGTTTCTGAAATCCAATCCTTTTTATTAATATAAAACCTTGAAATCCATTCTTCAAATTTCTCCAAATCACCATCATCATATCTATCAACAAAAACAGAATATTTATCTATAAGTTCATTAACAATAAAAAACATTAAGTGAAATTCTAAATAATTTGGAAGCTCCTCAATTGTAGGTAAACTACCATGTCTATTATCAGTAAGCAAATAAGTATCTCTATCAAAAGAATTGATTTTAAACTCTTTATAATTCATATCATTGATAGAAATCTGCCATTGTTTTAAATATTTATCAGCTATATTTATCACTTCTTTCATTTCAATATCAAATATAGATGTAATATTTGTATACCAATAATGGATTGTATCCCAATGATTACGCATTAAATCACTAAAAAATTCTTCTTTTTGAAAATATTTACATTGTATTTTTGATGATTTTGCTATAGCGATAAATTTTAATTCATCTTTGTATTTTTCATAATTCATATGAAGTAATATCTCTTTTGAAATTCTTTTAAATAAAATATGCTCAGTTTTTTGAATAAATTCATAAAGTTTATTTTCTATAACTGACAATATTATTGGCTGTTCAAATGAAATTTTATGCAATACCATAAGCAAATGCCAAACGCCAGAGAAATTCAATGAATATTTATCTTCATCAGGTCTATTTTGAAATATATTATCAATTACACATAAGTATTGAGATGAATTTATAACGATTAACTCTTTTAAAGTATGCATTGCTTGCCATCTTTTTCGTTTATCAGGATGACACAATAGCTTCCATAAAAAATCTTCTACTGTACTTATTAAATTTACTTTTTCTTTTTTTATAATTATATCTTTTTTAATAATTTCTAAATTTAATTCAATGATCTCTTTTTTTTCTTTTTTTGATAATAGTTTTGATAGAAGCTCTACCTGATATGAAAGAGTTTCTAGCAATAAATCTTCACTAAAAAGATCTAAATTATGTTCTATTAAAATATTTAAAACTTTTTTTTCATTGATATATTTATAAAATAATTTAGGTTTTAATCCAGACCAATTTTTGATTTGTAAATAATAAGCATTATTTTTGATTGTCTCTTCGCAAAGTTTTTCTTGTTCATCTTTAGAATATTCTTCAAGACAATCAAAAAATATTTGATATGCAGAAGCTAATTCATTACTTTTAGATAGTTTTAAAGCAAGAAATCTTTTACTCACCAAATTATTTTTATAAACATGCTCCCAGAAACTCTTTTTCTCAAAATAATCAAACTTATTAAAAACATCATCAAAGTTTTCTTCGTTAATCTTTACAGAGCTAAAATCAGTACTCTTATTTTTTTCAAACTTTACTTTATTGTTGGATAAATAAAACTCTAAATATTTATCTATAAAGTTATATTTTCCTTTATATTTACTCAAAACTTCAAATTGTTTATCATCTGTATAGTTTTTTCTAATAAATTTGAAAACCTTTTTGACTTCATACTCTTTTTCACATTGTTCTAGTAGCAAATGACTATTTTCATTTAAAATATATCTAAATGCTATTTTTTCACTATCTGATATTTTTAGTTTTGATAAACTATTTATAAGACTATCTTCTATATTGTAAATAGCTCTTGTATCTAAAAAAATATTTGTTCCCAATGCAGAAGATATAGACAAGTTACTTGCAATTTTATTAACTATGTACCAAGGTTTAAACTTGTATCTTATTTGATCTATAGGCTCTATTGAAGCAAGCAAAGTTGAGATAATCTTCTCTTCGCTTTTATTTTTAATCCTTGTTTTTTTAGTACAAGCATCGATTATTTCAAAATTATGATAAATAAGATCATTAATTCCAGAAGATAATGTATATGCTTTTTTATACACCTCTTTAGCTAAATTTTCATCAAATAAGGTAATAACTTTAGCACACTCAATCAAAGATTCTATTTTTGATTGTAAGTCATTTTCTAATAGCTCGATATTTTTTATATATTTTTCTACAACTATTAAAGATTTTGATAAAAGATTTTCTTGAATTAAAAAATTCAATATTTTTATACCATTAAAGTTTGTTTGTACTAAAATTTTATTTATTGACTTATCAACAAACTCTTCATCCAAAAACTTTACAGCAATTTTCAATAAAATTAATAATTTGATATTTTTTATATAGTCTTTTTCAAACTCTTTAATATAATATTCATCCCAACTATCTATAGAATCATATAGACTATTCCAATCTTCAATTATATTTGTTTTATTACTAAATTGTCCTAATAAACATTTCGAATAAGATAAATCTGATTTATACAGTTCTTTTAATATTTTCTGCATAGACTTTTTATCATTAAATTGTTCAAGATTTATTTCTTGTAAATTCAAAGCATACCAAAATATTGTATCCTCATAGTCTTTCACTTCAAAGAAACTATACAATTCTTTAAAGTCTTTTGGTTTGTAATTATTAATTAATTTATTTGCTATTGTTTGATTATTTTCAAGAAGTAAAAGCTCAACTATTTCTAGGCAATTATTTTGGAAAAAATCTATATCAACAAAATTACACTTTTGAGCATATATTCTTCTATAAAACTCTTTATTGCCTGCTTTATATGCATAAAATGCAAATACAATTTGCTCTATCTTAGTAAGTCTATTAAAAATATCTCTTGAAATTATCAAATTTCTTAAAAATTTTTGAGGAAGATTTTGTATTATTTTTAATCGAAACCATAATCTAAATTTTTTCTCTAATAAAATACTATCGCCGTATAGGTGATACAATGCCATTAATCTATAAGATATATCTTTGACATCAACATTTTGTTCATTGTTTTTTAAACTTTCATATAATGCTTCTTCTGCTTGATTAATAAACTGCTTAGATTTTTCCTTGTTTTCAGAAACTATCAAATATGCTAATCTATAAAAATAAAGAGGATTTGTTTTTTGATCTTTATATAAGAACTCTGTAGCATAACTCTTTGAAGTATTAATTACAACTAATTCAGGATTGTCTATTAAGAAATCATTAATATTTCTTTGTGATTTTTTAAGTTCTATTGCTTTTATAAAAAGCTTAGAAATAGTAAAATAATCTTTTTTCTCAAAAGCTATATTTACTGCTAACTGTATTCTTTCTTGTTGTATCTCTTGCTTTAACATTTGATTGTCGTATCTAAAATCAGAAAATACACTTCTTACAAGTTCAGCATACATATTTGCATTTGCCAGATGGTAACCCAAAGCTCTATGTGAGTATTCAGAATCTATCTCAAGTATTCTTTTAGCTATTTTCTTGTGTATTTTTGTTTTATTTTTTATCTTATCATCTAAAAATTTTTCAAAGTCTTCATCTTTAAAAATTAAATTACCATTTTGTATTTCTATTCCAGGAGACAAGGTGTTAATTATACTCTTAGCTTTTTCTTCACTTAAACCTGTAACATTGAGAAAATCTTTTAAAGTAATGCCTCTATACATCAAGACAAGTATTTCAAGATATTTACTTTCTTTTGATAAAAAATTTTGAGTTGCTTTATCATAAATCATTGCAAATATGCTGTTTATATCAGCAACTTTATTATTATTTAAAAAAGAGTTTATATTAGAAATTGCATATTCACAAACTCTACCTACACCTTTTGTTAAACTATAAAACTTATTCTGATCACCATCATTTAATTCTATATTGTGATATGTTAAAAATTTTAATGTATCCTCATATGAAAATGGTACTAGTTCTAGTACTTTAGCTTCCTTTGGAGCATTGATTCTCTCCTTTCGAATACCATCTCTTGATGTAACTATTATTTTTGTATTACTAGGAAATTCATATCGCAAAAACTCACTTACAAAACACTCTCTTTCATTTGAATCTTTACTTGCACTTACAGCATTATCAGCAGCATCAATAATAATAGTAATTTTTTTTTCCCAACTATGCAGTTTATTTAAATACTCTTTTAGTTTTATCTCTAAATCAATCAAACTATCATCAATTGGTTCTAACCCATTTAAAACAGCTATCTCATTTATCACTTGTTTTAAGAAATTATTTTTTTTGTATCTTTTATTCTCCTTATAATATCCACTTCCAAATACATCATATAAAATAACTATATGATTGCTATTTTTTAAATCTTGTTTCAACAACGTCATTGCAGAACTTTTCCCTACACCTGCTTTTGCTATAATATGAAACAATTGAGCATCATTTAACTCAGCCTTTAATTTTTCATAAGAGCTAGTTTTGATTTTATTTTTCATTATCATATTAGGGGCAGGAAATAGATAGCTACCAAATTTATTTTCTAGGTATGATTTTGTAATCTCTTTTTCACGAAATATCTTGTTTTTGATTTCAATAAATTTTTTATTTTCTCTAAAAGTTTCATAGATATATTCATCATATAAACTATCTACTTGATACTCTCTTTTTTTTTCAACCTTATTATTCTCAATATACCTAACTTCTAAATCATCAATTTTAATATCTGCTATAAAATTTATATTGCTCTCATAATGAAGCATCTTCAAACTTTCCAGTGTAAATCTAAAGTATGTATAACTAAAAGGTAACTTTTTTAATTCATATTTTAATTTTTCTAAGATACTATTTTTATCTGACTCTTTTTCTAATAAATCACTATATGATATTATATGACCATCTTTACATCTAGGCAAAGAGTTTATATAGCTTATACTATTATTTAAATAATAGTTTCCTCTAGGGTCTTCTAAACTAGCAATATCATCTAAAATAAAAGGGACAATAAATTTACCTAGTTTTACTTGTTGAAATATTGAAGGCAACTCTTTTTCATAAATAAAAGTTGATTTCCAAAAATTTTTAGAAACAATAAGAAGATATATAACACATTGGCTTAACTCTAAAGATATCTCTCTTTCGAATTCTTCACCACTGAGCAAAGATTTTTCATCTAACCATACCTCAAAATCATCTTTTATATATTCATAGATCTCTCTTATAATTTTTCTATCTTTACTAGAGTAACTTATAAAAACTTTCATATCAAACTCAATTCTTTTTCTATCTCATTATCTTGCAAAATATTAAAATCTATATAAATTATCTTTTTATCTAGTTTCTTTGCATGTTCTAATTCTAAATTTATCCAATATGATTGTATGTTGTTATTTTTATCTACTGAATTATTGGTTTTTATAAAAATGATACTTTTAGATTGTTCTACTCTTTTTTTTAATGCGAGTTCAGTATATACACTTATATAACTTCTTTTTAAAAAATCTATATCACTAATCCAATCTACATAAACTAATTTGTTGTAGTTATTCAAAATATTTTTTACTTTTTGGACTTCTTCTACATCTAAACTACTGTGAGATATAAAAACATCATATACTTTTTTATTTTGAATATCATTTTTTTCTATCCGTTCTATTAAATCTTTAGGTGACATATTAAAATAAACCCTATTAAGCATATATGATTTTTTCTTGCCCTTAAAGTTTTTTCTTAATTTTACATATTCACCCATATTTTGAAGATGTTTAAATACTTTTATTCTTATTTGTGTATTTCTCTCACTGTCATTTAATTTTGAGAAAAATCTTATAATTTTTTTTGAGTCATATTTTTGCAACTCATTTACAACCTCAAGCTTTTCTTCTAGTGTAGAATTTTTAAGATGATATGCTCCGATGAAAATATCAATAAACAAAGGTTCAACTTTTTGTAATAAATTTTTATACTCTTGTATTTTTAATTGTCTTTTTTGGATAGACACATCTCTCTTTGCTTTTAATTGTTTAAATTTTGCACTAACTATCTCTTCATCATAATTTTTCATATGTTTAATCTTTTGACTTGAGCATAATATATGCTTGACTTTTTTTAAACTAAAAAAATAATTATAAGGAGAAAGATGTTTATATCTTCTTTTTTTGCCATTTTGCACCAAAAAATTATCTTTTTCTTGATAGTGAGTATATCGTTTACATATAGTTTGCCACTCATAAGGATAAAGCTTTTTAAATAATTTTAAAAGACTCATTTCATTGTAGGTTAATGGCAAAATTTCATATATCAAACTTAATGGTCTATTTAAAGATTTTTCAAAGTATTTTAATTCATTAAGGTATTTAGCTTTTGTTAGATTTGACATGATCAATGTGTTGTAATATATAGTTTATCTATCACGATACTATCCCGCTTGGTTTTACTGTTTTTTCATCCCAAATACTTTTTATAGCTCTATATTGTTTATTTTTCTTACTTACAAAAACACTAGCAACGATAAAAAAAGATAAAATAAATCCACTAGTCAACCCATAAAAAGCTGGTGTACCAAGAAGACAAGGAAATAATGATATGAGTAAAACTGCATAATGTTTATATTGTTTTAATTTTATATATTTTATAAAAGCATTAATAAAGAGTATTAAAAACAATATTAAGCCTACCAGTCCGATTTCAAAATATATCTGTAATAAAAAACTTTCAGCAGAACCATTTAAAATGTGATAATTACCATAAGATTGTGCTGCACGAGATACTAATCCTAAACCATGTCCAAATATAACTTGTAAAAATGTTGTATCGTAGTTTAAAAAGTCCATCCATACTAAAAATGTAACATGTTGTGTAATATTAAGTAGTATATTAAATATCTCAAATGCTCGATTTGTATTAGAAAGTTCACTTATAAGAAATACAAACACTATCAATATTAGAATAAATACTATAAAATTCTTAAATGTTAGTTTGCTTAATCTATAAAATAAAAAATATGAAAATATTATTAAAATAAAAACTTTGGAAAAGGTAAGAACACCAGCAGTAGATATAAACAAAAATACACTCAATTTTTTCATTATATTTTTAATTTTCAATGAAAGTATAGATGTTATAGCTAAAAAAAGTGCCAAAGATTGGGGTGAAGAAATAAAAGAAATAGCTCTTTTAGTTATATTTACTCTTTCGCTAAGATCTTGCCCATATATATCATTGTAAGTCAAACCAAAAATTGTAGGAGATATAAAAAATTGAATATAAGTGCCAATTGCCATCATAATTCCAAAAATAATTAAGCCATCTACTACTTGTTCAAAAAAAGATAATTTGTCTTTTTGAAATAAAAATACCATATACCAAAAAACATAAAATAAAAAAAGATTAATAAAACCAATAAATGGTGTCCATATAAAATTATTATTACTAATTAAATAATATAAACAAATGGATATAACACCATAATATAAATACAAAAATAACGATACAGTTTTAATAATTTTTTTATTTAAAAATGACAACTTAACTATGAAAAATAACATCACTATTAATGGTACTATCAACATTAATAATTTTAAAGGTTGGTATAGTATTGACCATGTAGTACTAAAAAAAATAAATATAAATAAAATATTTAAATATAGTCTATTTTTACTTATAAAAACTCCTCTAGCTTTCATTAGTATTTATGCATCTTAATAAAATCATAACTCAGTTTTTCTGAGTTTAAAATATTTTTTTCTAATAATAGACTTTTAAATATTTTAATATTACTTCTTATATCAAAAATTACTTTTTTTCTTTTTGTTGGAATATCTATACTCTTTTCTATATTTAAAATAAAATTTGATATATTCTCAGTAATACCTAGATCACTTTTAACTTTGATCTCTTTTTTTGATAAACTACTCTCATTAAGTTTACATGGGCAGGTAATATTATTTACTTCATTATTCCACCAAACATCTAGCCATTCAGGTCTTTTATATGGAGTAAATAAAAATACTGATTTCCCTACATTATATGCATCCCAAACAGATGTACTCCAAGAACTACCTATAATATCACTTGCAATTATCCATTCTCTTATAGAATACTTTTTATTTAAAATTACATTTTTGGGGATATATCCTAACCCTTTATTAAATACATTTCTATAATCATCTTCCGTTATACTTGGATGTGGTCGTATAATAATTTCATAATCATATTTTTTTGAAATATCATCTATGAAATATACAAATTTTTCTAAACATTTTTTTGAATAGCTTCTATATTCATAAGCTATATCTTTTTTATATCCTGCTTCAATCTTTTTTAAAATCATTTTATCACTAAAAAAAGCCCAACCATAATTCATTGGGAAAAAAATCCATTTTTTATTTATATCCAAATTAAACTCTTTGGACAATCTATCTTTTAAATGATTATTCTTATTTAACAGTTGAAATAAAATTTCATTAGCTGGATTCCCTGTTATATTTATATTTTCTTTCTGTACACCATGCCTTAATAAATAACTTTTAAAATAATTACTCCACGATATATGTTTAACTTTTTCTTTAACAAAGTTATCTTGAGGCTTTTTAAACTCTTCATTAGCTTTTGAAAAGAGTTGCTCCCAATTCATATTAATATATTCTACACTATCACCATACATTTTATATATTATGCTTACAGGCCAATCATTTTGATTAATAAGATATGGGAAAACAAATATTTTAGCTTTATAAAAATACAAGTAATGTACATGAAAGTAAATAGATAGTATCAAGCTTGTTTTTCCACTTTCTTTTAATTTTTCTGCTATTAATTTTATACTTTCAAGTTCTCTGTCTTTGTGTTCTACAAAAAATATGATATCCACTTCTTTAATCATCAGATAATCTCCAAATATTTATCTTGTTTTTTTTATACATCGCTTCTAAAAATATAAAATCTTCTTCACTATCTATATTTATATTATTATCCATAATATATGAAATTGTTTTTTTTGGTAAAAAAGTTTTTTCTTTTAGAAGAGTTTTTACTTTTGTAATATAAATAGCTCCATTTAGTGCATAAACTTCTGGCAAAATTTGTCTTGGAAGTTCAGATGTAGTTCCATGTATAAATGGTTTAACAAATCCTTTTTCACTAATAGATTTTAATTTATATGGATGTGGTTCTTCCATTTTAGAAATAGAAACAGAAGCATCAGCATCATTTTTTTCGATTATGTTTATCATATTTTCTATATCTTTGGGTTCTCTTATAGGTGATGTTGGTTGAAGTAATACTAAATAATTATATTCCTTTTTAAGACTATTTATTAAATCTATAACTACATCTATACTTTTTGCTGTATCACTTGCCAAGTGTTCTTTTCTAAGACCCAATGACTTTGCCCCTGCTTTTAATGCTATCTCTTCATATGTTTTACAATCAGTTGATACATAAACATCATCTATAATTTTACAATCAATACCAACCCTTACAGCTAGTTCTAATAAAGTCTTATTGCCTATTTGTGCAATATTTTTATTTGGAAATCCTTTGGAACCACATCTTGCTGGGACTATTGCTAAAATTTTCAAATCATAAATCCTAATAAGTTATAGTTTTATGAAATTTTAATTTACAAGTAGATAAGACATCAGCTATTTTCTCACCAGCATATCCATCACCATAGATAAATTCAGATTCATAATACCCATTTTTTAAATGCTTATTTATAGCACCTTTTATTTCATCTTTTTTATAATCACAATCGATTACACTTTTTGCTCTTTGTCTTCTATTTTGACGACTTCCAATATTTACAACAGGTATTCCTAAAAATGCACTTTCTCTTATACCTGCACTAGAGTTTCCTATGAGACATTTTGAGTTTTTTATAAGTCTTAAAAAATCTTGTGGTTCCATATTTTTAAAAAAATGTATATTTTTTAAGTCATGTTTTTCTCTAAAGACTCTTATACCTTTACTAGTGCCATCACTTCCTGCATCAACATTTGGCCAAAACCAAAATGTTGGAACATTTAGCTCATAAATAGCCTCTAATGTAGTTGTAATATGCTCTCTTGATTTATTAAATTCTGTGGTTACTGGATGTTGCATAACTACAATGTATCCATCATGCCAATTAATCCCATCTCCAACACCACCATATTTTTTCAAAGGATCAAAATCAAACTCTGGATTTTCAAGTACTTCTCTAGCTAAATCCATAGAAGGACAACCGGTATTTATCACCATGGTATCATCTTCACCCATTTTTATTACTCTTTGTTTTGCATCCTCACTTGCTACAAGATGAATGTCAGCTAACTTTGTATTTGCATGTCTAACTTTTTCATCTATATTTCCAGTAACTTCTCCACCTTGAATATGAGCTAATGGTATATTTTGATATGAAGCTGCTATGGATGTTGCAATAGTCTCAAATCTATCTGCAATAGTGACTACAATATCTGGTTTTAGATTATAAAATGTAGTTGATAACTCCATTATAGCTATTCCAGTAGTTTTTGCCATAGCAGTAGGTGTTTCACCCTCTAATATATTATATATTTTTTCCGTTACTTCAAAACCATCTTGTTCTATTACTTTTGCTGCATTTCCATATCTATCAAGTAGTGCTGAACCTGCTAAAACTAATTGCAACTCTAAATTAGGATGATTTTTTATAGCTTGCAGAGCTGTTTTCACCCTAGCATAACTTGGTCTTGCAGTAACTACTACACATATTTTTCTTTTATTCATATATATTTCCCTCTTTCAAAAAATCCCATTTTTTCATATCTATGTTTATTTTTTTACCAAGTATTTTTTTATAATCTTTAGCAGGTATACCATAACCAAATGGTTTTTTGGCTTCTAAATCATCAAAAGCAATAATATCTCCTACTTTCATATCTCTATTTACAGCTAAAGATTTTTCAAAAATATTTTTTAATTCTTTAAATTTACCATTGTCTGTTTTGTCTATTTTATTATTTAAAGATGCTTCTATAAATCTAACACCTTCTACTAACTGTTTTGTTTCATCTATTGTAAGTGAAGATTTACTATCTGGTCCAAACATTCTTTTGTCAAAAACGACATGAAACTCTAAAATCTCAGCCCCTAAGCTAACAGCAGCTAAAGATGGGTAAATAGTTCCAGAATGATCTGATAAACCAACTGGTACATCATATCGTTTCTTTAACTCGTCAATTACATTTAATCCTATATCTTCAGCATTTGTAGGATATTTTGTAATACATTGTAAAACAGACAACTTATTTTCAAAAGATTTTAAAAAATTTATTGTTTCATCAAGTTCAGCAAAACTACTCATCCCACTAGAAAGTATTATCTCTTTAGCAGTTTTGGCAATTTTTTCAAGCATTAAGAAATTATTTACTTCGCCTGAGCCTATTTTATATTTTTTTACTCCAATCTCTTCTAGCCAATCAACAGCCATATTTGAAAAAGGTGAGCTAATAAATTCTAATCCTACATCATCACAGTGTTTCTTGATACCTTTCCACTGCTCTAATGTAAACTCCATTCTTTTCCAATAATCATATCTAGTCTCATCTTCGTAACTAAACTTTACTCGAAATGGCTCATAAACACTACTTTCTGCTTCTGCTATATGAGTTTGAAACTTTATAGCATCAATTCCAGTATCTGCTAAAGAATCTATGTAAGAATGTAATATCCCTAAACTTCCCTCATGTGCTTGTCCTACTTCTGCTATTATAAATGTTTTAGACATTTTTAACCTTTAATTCTTAATAATAATTTTTTGGGATTTAGTATATTCAATCTATACCCTATAAATAACCCTACTAAGATTACAAATAATTTATACAAATACTCTACATATCCAAAATCTTTAAAACTTTCATTAAGATTTATAGATATTAAAATCGAACAAAATAGATATATAAGTATTAATAAATTATTTTTAAGATTAAGTTGTAAATAATAAACTTGATATGACATTAATTCCGCCATAATAAATGTTAAAAAAAAGGAAAATATCGTAGTGTAAATAGCTACTATTACACCATATTTAGGTATTAACCATAAATTCAAACCTATATTAACCAATCCTGATACAATAGTTATAATTGCTACTTTTCCAGTTTGTTTCTCAAAAAAAAGTCCGCTACTACTAAAACAATAAAGAGATCTAAAAATATAAGCTGATGATAATAAAGGAATCATCTTCCATGTATCAAAATATTTATCATCCAATAAAAAATAAACTAATTCCGCAGAAAAAAGGGCGACTATTACCATAAGCATAGAAGTAAAATAGATAAATATCAAAGATATTTTTTGCACTTCTTTTTTTGCTAACTCTTTTGATTGTTTTGACTTTTCAATAAAAAATGGTGAAAAAGCACTATTAAATTCATTTACTAAAATTTTAAATACCATTGCTACCTTATCTGAAAACATATATAAACCAATAGCACTTAAAGTTACATATCTTTCTAAAATTATTCTATCAGAATACATAAAGATAAGGCCTGAAAGAGAGTGTGGAATTAATGGTAAAGAGTACATTAAAGGTTCTATAATCATTTTAAAATCAATTTTAAAGACAAAAAACTCTTTAACTAATAAAAAATATATTATACAATTTATACAAGCACTTAACAAAGCAGCTTCTACAACGCCGTATACTCCTCTTTCATATACAACTATTTCTAAAATATTTATAAACAATGATATAAAGAAAAGAAAAGAAGATGCTTTCATAAAAAGTTTAGCTTTTTGCTGAACCCTAATCATAGCTATAAATACAGAATTGAAAACTACAACATAAGATGTAAGTATACCTATATAAAAAATATTATTATATCCTATTGTTTTTGGAAATACAAAAGATATAATCTCATTTAAATAAATCAGAAGCAAAATTAAAATTGTTGTTGCCAATATAAATGTTATCAATAAAATTGTAGATATAAAAATATTTAACTTATATTTATTATTCTTATAGTCAAAGTAAAATCTTGCAATTGAAGAATGTATCTGTAAAGTCATAATAAGTGGTAAAAAAGCTTGTAAACTCAATACTAATGCTACTACACCATAATCAGTAGGAGTCAAATATCTACTATAAATAGGCAACATCAAAAAACCTACTACTGTTGGTAAAAATGATGCTATCATATAATAAGTTGAATTTTTAAAAACTTTTTTACTCACTATTTTGTAGCCTCTTGAATAAGTTTAATATATCTTTGCGTAGTTTTTCCATCAAATATTTCGTTTTTTGACATCAACTCAAAATCGTGAGTAAAATCTATATCTTGCTCTAATATTTTTTGTGCAACCTCAAGCAATTTATTTTTATCACTTACAAATTCTATAGATGTAAATTCTTTAAAAAAATTAGAATCTACATTAAAATAGTCCAACACTATTGTTTTAATACCAAGAATCACTGACCACAATACAGTACTTGAATTAACAGCTATGAAGAGATCAGCATGATTAATCACATCTTTTAACTGTTCATCTAAAATCTTACATTTATATTTTGATTCTAAATGGGTGTATTTTGATAAATCCATTTTTGGGTGCAGACTAATCAATACATTTACATTTAATGCTTCTACTACATCCATAATATAATATATCTCACTCCAATGTTCATCCCAACCTAAGATAAAATGTTCAGCTAACTGGGGAAGAGCTATAATGACGACCTCTTTATCTGTCATTATATTATACTTATGAAATATTTTTTTGTCCGTAGCTTTAGAGATTTGGTATAATGTATCATACTCAATATCCCCCATAATTTTAAACTTACCTTCATAGATCATCTCATTGCAGTACTTGTTAAAACTCATTTGATTATCGATACATACATAATCTGCCAAACCATTACCGATCATCCATGGATTCTTTGATAATGATCCAAAAAAAAATAATATTAATGTTGTTGATGCATCATAAAATAGAATAGTCTTATTTTTTACTCTTTTTGTAATATTGCTAAAAAATTTAAATACCAATAGATCCAAAAATGTTTTTTTTGAATAGTTAGAAATATCAGCAAATCTTAACGATAGACCATTACTAATTGTTGAAGTATAAGGAACAACTGATTTTACATTATTTTTAATCGCAGCTATTAAAAAAGACTGTTCAAATGAAACACCACCTCTATCACCATTTACAAATAAAATATTAGGCTTTTCATTCTTTATAATTTTATTAGCAATTTTTAGTAGATTAAACATTTTTATACTTAATAAAAACATATATACAAGTTGTCCAATTGAAGTATTTTTAACAAAGTATTTTAGTAAAGATTTATTCTTGTTTTGTATTAATTGAGTACTATTTTTAGCATTCAATTGCTTTACTAAAAATATCTTTTTTATTTTTTCAATTCTCAATAATTCATCTTCTTTTATTTGACATGCAATAATAAAAACTATATTATTTATACCTTGATTCAATAATGAATTTATTAAATTTATTTGAGATCTAACTCTTTGAGGTTGATCAGCCAAAAATATGATATTCATTATAGAGAAAATCCATCATCTACAACAATATTTTGCCCATTAACATATTTACTCATATCACTAAGTAAATAAACCAATGTGCCTTTCAAATCACTTTTCTCAAGCACACCTTTATTTAAACACTCTTTTTGATAAGCATCTAAAAAGTCCTGCGGCTGATTATCAAATATCCCACCAGGACTTAAAGTATTTACTCGTATATTCATACATTTAAAATACTTTGCCATATACTTTGTCAGATGAATCAATCCTGATTTTATAGCAGCATACTCCACAGGCATTGTCATGGATGTACCTTTATAAACCTCAAACTTTGGAGCAACTACTCCATAAATAGATGATATATTTATCATATTACCATATTCTTGCTTTTGAAAATATTTTGCAAACTGTTGTGAAGCGAGAAAATAACCACCAAGATTTAAACCAATATTTTCTACAAAGTCTTCATATTCTACATCAAAAAAGTGTTTACCATAATTTTTGTTTCTTGGATAAGCATTATTAACTAAAGCATCTATTTTTTTATATTTATCATCTAAATATTTAATACAGTTATGTAAAGATTCTTTCGAAGTAATATCAAGCTTTACAAAATCTATATTATCACTACTTAATTCTTTAGATAAATTATTTTGAACTTTACAACCTATTTCTTCATTTATATCAGCAATAATAGCTAGACCATTTTGTTCTATAACAGCTTTAACAAATTCTTGCCCAATTAAACCTGCTCCACCTGTTATGACTACTACTTTATTTTTAAGCATTATTTTCCTTCATAAGAAATTCTACAAACTTATAGTCTAGTTCAGTATCTATATCTATTGATCTTTCTTCTGGCATAACATACAATCCTGTATTTTCTAAAAACAATGAATTTTCTTTTAAAATAATATCTCTTTTCCAGATATATATAGAAGCATTCATGTCATAGCTTTTTGGTGCATCTTGTCGTCTCAAAATACTATCATCTAAGTTTTTTGACAGATATACTTTTCCATCTTTATCCATTTCAACTAAATTAAAATATGGGCTTCTTCTACTGAGCATGGCAGTGATGAGATTGTCATTATCATTCTCTATAAACTGCTTAAATGAATTTAATATATCATCAACTACTCTAAGTGGTGCTGTAGCATCTAAATCAATTAAATAATCAAACCTTGTATTATAATACTTTTCACTTCTTTCAAATGCATCACGAATTACATCAAGTTTACCTGCCGTATCACTTGCCATTTCAGCACTTCGTTTAAAAAATACTTCTGCACCATATTTTTTAGAAATATTTGCAATATCATCAGAATCTGTGCTTATTACTATATGCTCAAATAAATTACTCTGTTTTGCCTGTTCTATAGTATAGGCTATTAAAGGTTTCCCATTAATTGGCTTTATATTTTTGTTTTTAACACCTTTACTTCCACCTCTAGCACAGATAGTACATAAAACATTACTCATTTATTTTGTCCCTGAATTGTTGTTATTGTCTTCATCACATCTAATGCTTCATCGTATGTACAAGCATTTATCTTATTACTTAAGATAGACTTATGCATTTTTTCAAACATACTATTTCTCTCTAAATCGTCACTTACAAAAAGCTCTTCAAATCCTTTTTTATCTTTTCTAAGAAGTTTATTATTTATAAAGTTTAAATCATATGTATATTTTAAAGTATGTAAAATTATTTTTCTATATGTAATTTTACTGATATAATCAACTGATAAATTTACAACAACACCATTAATAGTTTTGCCTATAAAAGTTGTAAAATCATCAGAATCAATTTCTAAATCAGATATTTTAACTTGATAACTCTTTATATCATTTATTTTACCACACAACCACTGAAGATAATCAATCTCGTGGCTTAAATCAAGTAAAACTCCACCACCTGTATCTTTTTTAGCACTGTAAGAATCTCTATAATCTCTATTAGATCTCCAAGTTGGTAGATACTGTCCGCAGTTAACATTAATACTTAAAATTGTATCATTTGCTAAAAATATTTTTAATTTTTCTAACAATGAATGAAATCTTAAAACATAGCCAACATAAATTTCGTTATTTTTTATATCTAAAGATTTATAACTTTCATAAAGAGGTTTTTCACAGAAGATTATCTTGTTAGAGATTTTTGATTCTAAATATTTTAATTGAGCATAGTGTTTATTTGTTTCAGATGATATAACAAAATAATCATATTCATCTAATGTTTGAATATCTTCTAAATTTTTATATACCACCCTGTCATTAAGTATTTGCTTAGAAACTATATCAATATCATACCCAAATGAAGATAGCACTTCATCATGGCGTTTACCAATAGACCCATATCCAACAATCAAAACCTTCAACTAAAACACCTCACCATACTCATTATTCGCTTTTTCAAACTCTTCAAGTCTTCCTATATCCAGCCAATATTCTCTTATGTGAAACGATACACTTTTCATCTTACTCTCTATAATTTTCTCAAAAAGTGTTGGCATATCATAGAACTCATCATTTGGGATAAAGTCTAAAACTTTACTGTCAAGAACATAAATTCCACCACTTACAAAAAAGCTATATACAGGCTTTTCTTGTATGCTTAATATATTTTCACCATCAACATTAACTACACCATAAGGCACTTGAAAATCATACTCTCTGACACCCATTGTAGCTATTGCATTATTTGAAAGATGATAATCCATCATATGTTCAAAGTTTATATTTGTAAGCAAATCTCCATTCATGACAAAAAATGGTTCATTTAACTTATCTCGCATTAGACTTAAGGCTCCAGCTGTTCCCATTCTTTTATTTTCATGTATATACTCTATATTTACACCAAACTCTCGACCATCTTTAAAATACTCTTCTATTATCTCTGATTTATAGCTTACACTAAGTATAATATTTGTAAAACCATACTTTTTAAAATTTAGTATGATAGTCTCTAGTATAGGTTTGTTTCCTACTTTAAGCATCGGTTTTGGAGTATTTTCAGTAAGTGGACGAAGTCTAGTACCCAAACCTCCAACCATTAGTACAACTATATTTGTCTTAATAACTGGTTTTAAAAGCTCATCCATCTCTTCTATACCAACCAATCTACCTTCATTATCTACTATAGGCACTTGATATAGTTTTCTCCCTATTGCCACTTCTAAAATATGTTCTTTTGTATCTTCGATATTGCAAATTGTTGGATTTTTAAAGATAACACTTTCAATGCTGTCATCTAAAGATAAATTATTTAATAATCCCCTTCTTATATCACCATCAGTCAATGTACCTATTAGTTTTTCATCTTCATCAACAACTAAAGCAATTTTCATAGCTCCACTATCAATAATTTGCAAGGCCTCTTTTATCGTTGATGTTGGTTTTAGTAGTATATCTTTATAGTTTTTCACTTTAAGCCTTTATATCATAAAAAGATTTTTTCAATATATCATCTAATGATACTTTTTTAATGATATCTTTTATTTTTTTACTTGCTCCACCATCTCCATATGGATTATCTGTCTCTGCTAAAACTTTTTGAAACTCACTTGAGTATAGTTTGACAAATGCAGCTCTTATTGATTCTTTAACTGGAGCACAACATATAACACTATCAGCCAGTATACGACCTTTTTGTCTATCTCCAATGTTAATCGTTCCTATTTTAAATGTAGGTGCTTCTGCTAAACCACTAGAACTATTTCCAACCATTGCATCTACATATTGT
>JASFZI010000027.1:0-8177 GCA_045107135.1 Candidatus Altimarinota bacterium | reverse complement strand
CCTCTATATCTTTTATAGAAATTCTATAACCAGTTAGTCTTGATGCTAAATTAACATTTAATCCATTTTTTCAAACAGCTTTAGCTCTTTCCGTTGGAAGTATATAGCAAGTTGCTAATTCATTTTCTTCATCAATTTCAACTTTTAATACTTCTGCTGGTGAAAGTGATTTTTTTAATATTTCTCTAATATCACCAGTATTAGCTATAATATCAATTTTTTCACCTGACAGCTCATCCATTACAGATTTTACCCTAATACCTTTCTGACCAATTAAAGTTCAAACTGGGTCAATTTCTTCATAAGTAGTAGATACAAGTAGCTTTGTTTTAACTCAAGGTTGTCTTACAATATTATCTATAGTAATAATTCCCTCTCAAATTTCAGAAACTTGTTCAGCAAAAATAGCTTTTACTATTTCTGGTCTTTTTCTTGATAATATTACTTTTGGAGTCCCCGTTTCATTTTTTGAAACTTCTGCAATATATAAATAAAATCTTGCCCCCGCTGAATAAACGTCACGTGATACTTGTTCTGACTTAGGTAAAACAACTTGATTACCATTATAATCAAATATAACTTTACCTCATTCAATTATTTCGATTTTAAGATTAATTATTTGTCCTTCTTTTCATTCAAATAAATCATATACTTTTTCTTTCTCAGAATCACCTATTTTTTGTATTATAACTTGTCTTGCAGCTTGAGAAGCTATTCTTCAGAAACTTTCTCAACCATCTTCAGCATTTATTTCATCAGTAACATCAAGCTCAATAACATCTCATTCTGAATAATCTCAAGCATCATCACCTAAGTCTTCAAAAGAAATTTCAGTAGCTGGATTAGTTACTTTCTTAACAACAGTTTTTTCAACAGATATTTCCATAACTGCATTTTCTAAATCTAATTTAACATTAACTTCTTCTTCTCTTGAAGAATAATCTTTTTTATAAGCTGTTTTAATAGCAGCTTCAATAATTTCAATTAATTTTTCTTTTGGTATTTTTTTCTCTAAAGAAATAATATTAATTGCTTGTTCTATTTGTTTTAAATCTAACATAATTTTATTTTTTATATAATATAATCTTTTAAAATAAAACGAGAACTTGCTTTCACAAATCCCCGTTTAGTTCTAATATGTAAGTATTTTATGTTTTTTTTTTAGAAATGCAAATAAAAAACTCTCTAACTAATAGAGAGCTTTAAATTTTATTACATCTTTTTTCTTAAAAAACTTGGTACATCTAGATCATCTTTATTTGATGGTGGAGTATTAACTGGAGTAACTCTAGAATCTGATACAGATTGTCTTCCAAAAGGATTAGAAATTTGTGATTTTACTTTTGTAATTTCAGAATGACTTTTATTAGTATCTTCATCAAAACCTGTAGCAACAACAGTGATTTTTAATTCTCCGTTATATTCTTCATTAATAGTCGCTCCAAATATAATATTAGCGTCCGAATCAACTGATTCAGTAATGATTTTTGCAGCTTCATCAACTTCAAACATTGATAAATCTGTACCACCTGTAATATTGAATAATAGTCATTTTGCTCAAGCGATAGATAATTCAAGTAATGGAGAATCTATAGCTCATCTAGCAGCTTCTACTGATCTATTTTCACCACTTCCATAACCAATACCCATTAATGCAGAACCTGCATTTTTCATAATTGAAGTCACATCGGCGAAATCAACATTAATCAAACCTGGTTGTGTTATCAAGTCAGAAACTCATTGTACTCATTGATTTAAAATTTCGTCAACTATTGAGAAAGCATCTAATAAAGGAGTTTTTTTATCAATAATAGATAAAATTCTATCATTAGGAATTGTAATAAGAGTATCTACTTTTTCTTTTAAACTATTAAAACCATCAACTGATTTACTCATTCTATTTTGCCCTTCAAAAGCAAATGGTTTAGTAACTATTCAAATAGTTAAAGCTCATAATTCTTTTGCAATTTCAGCAACAACTGGAGCAGCACCAGTACCAGTACCTCAACCTAAACCACAAGTAATAAAAACCATATCAGCTCAAGTAAGAGCATCTTTAATTTCTTCCATAGATTCTTCAGCAGATTTTTTACCGATTTCTGGATCAGCTCATGCTCATAATCCCCCAGTAATAATTTTTCAAATATTTAATTTTATAGGTGCAAGTGAATTAAATAAAGCTTGTGTATCTGTATTGATAGCAACAAATTCTACTCATTCTAAACCTCACTCGATCATTCTATTTACTGCATTTTGACCCGCTCAACCAACTCACACAACTTTAATCTTAGCAACAGGAGATATTCAACTATTTATATTAATTTCCTCAGGACCTGCAAATGCAGAAGCATCTTTTGCTCCTCATAATAAACTTTTTAGTTTGTCTTCTCTCTTTGTCATAATATTTTATTAATTTTTAAAGTTTTAAATTATTAATCCATCCTTGAATTCCTTCCTTTCAAAAGGAAGGAAACTACAGTTTTTATTTTGCAGCCTTCCTCCTTTCTCAAAGGAGGAAATTCAATGGTGGATTTATCTATGGTAACAATTTTTTAAATATATTTTTTATAGAATCAAAGAATCATCATATACTTAATGAAATCAGATTTGAATTAGTTCAATATATATTTGAAAAAATCATTGTTCATATAACAGATGCAAACACTGGATCACTTATTGAAGCATCTACCAATTCATCTTTTGATACCGGTAATCATATAAAAACCGGTAATTTCAGACTCTTTTTTCATAATTCTATAAATCATTTCATTTTAACTCCTCATCCAACACAAACTGCTCACTCTGGAAGCATTCCATCTTTTCATACTCTTCTTAATTCTTCTCTTACAAAGTATAAAATTTCTTCATATCTTGCAGTAACAATTTTTGAAAGGTACAGCATAGAAACTTCTCATTCTTCTCACATATTTAATTTACCTAAATCCAAATCTGTATCTACATATCATTCTACATTATCTAAATCTAACTCTGCATAATCAAGTTTTATTTTTTCAGCTACTGTTGTAGAAGTCCTAAGTCATAATGCTATATCATTAGTAACGTTATCTCATCAAATAGGAATTATTCAAGAATAATGTAATACTCAATTTTCAAATACTGTAACTCAAGTTGAAGATGATCATATATCAATACATACAACTCAAAGCTCTTTTTGTCTTCTAGTTAATACTCATTCAGGAGCGCTTAGTAGATTTGGATAAATATCATATATTTCAATTCAAATATCCCCTACTGCTTTTCTAATATTGTTTAGTACGTTTAAATTCATTGAAAATATATTCGAAACTACTTCTAGTTTTCTAGCAGACATTCAAATAGGATTTTTTATACCATCTTCTAAATCAACTAAGAAATTTTCTGGAATAACCTTTAATATTTCTTTATTAGGAAGATCAACTCAATTTTTAGCCATTTCTAATGCCCTATCTATATCTTCTTCAGAAATTTCTCATCAAGTTACTGAAACTACTCATTTATTTCTAAATACCTCAAATGATGAAGAATTAAATGAAATATATGCTCAATTAATTTGTTCTCCTGACATTCTCTCAGCTTCTCATAGTGAAGCATCTAGATTGTTTTTAAACTCTTCCATATCCAATATATTTCATTTTCTAATTGCATTTGAATTAGATATACCTACTCATAAGATATGGAAATTTTCTTTATTTTCACTATCAAAATATCAAATTATAGTTCTAATTTTTGAACTTCAAATATCTATAGTTGTTATTGTATTAGATGTTCACATATTTTATTTTTTTGTTTAAGTTTTAATTTTCTTGTTCTATTTTTGTATACGACTTATACCCTGTTTAAAAGGTATTTTGTATTTTTAACAGTATTTAAATATGAATAGATTATATTTAGCATTTTTAGTTAATCAAAAGAACTTGTAAAAGTTATGTTAAAAAGAGAAAATATATAGCTTAAAATTTATAAATTTCTTTATTTGCATAATATTAACAAATATAATATTATTATAGTAGACAAAATATATTAGTTTCGAAAAAACAGAAAATATATGAAATGATTCTATACTATCTTTCAAGCAACAATATTAATGATTATTTTAATAAATCCATTAATGTATTTGTTTTTTTGAGATAAAATTTCAGAATTATCAGACGATTCACAAATCATAATTTTAATTATTTTAATTCTTGTACAATTTTTAATTATTGTATATCTTATAAAAAAATTCTTCCACGACCCAGTTATCAAATTAGAATATACAATAAAAAGTTTTTTGGTTTGAAATTTAAAAGATACTAATATAGATTTCAAAAAAACAATCAATCCTCATTTAAATTATGCATTATCATTCTTTTCTAAAACATTAAATACCTTAAAAAATATTAAAGATGAATTTATACATGGTAAAGAAATAAAATGAGAAGTTGAACTAGGTAAAGAAATTCAATGAAAGATGTTAACAAAGAAACTTATAAAAGTACCTAATCTTGATGTTATTGTAAAATCAAAACCTGCTTGAGAGATAGGTTGAGATTCATATGATATTATCAATGAATGAGATAATTATTATATCTATGTATGAGATGCAACTGGTCATTGAGTATGAGCGTGATTTATAATGATCATGGTAAATGCTTTAATCAGTTGATTTACTAATGTATATAAAAGTTGAGCAGATATAATCTCAAAAACAAATGAAATATTAAAACCAAGAGTAAAAGCCAACTTATTAATGAGCTTACTACTTGTAAGATGGGACAATAAAGAAAAAAGACTTTTTATGACATGAGCTGGTCATGAGTATTTAATGATATATAAACATAAAAAAAAGAAAACCTATAAAATAAAATCTGGTTGAGTAGCCCTTTGAATGATTAAAGATATTTCCAAATTAATAAAAGAAAGAGAAATTAAATTTGAAGAAAATGATATAATAGTTTTATATAGTGACTGAATTACAGAAGCAATAAATCAATCTGAAAAAAATTGAGACCAAGAAATGTTTCTAGAAGCTAGACTAGAAGAAGCAATCAACTCTGCTCCTAACGTTAATAAAAAAAACTATAAAAGCGCAAGAAGTGTATTTAATAATATAACTATAGATCTATCTAAATTTATGTGATATAAACATGTTCAGTTAGATGATGTAACACTTGCTGTTATTCATTATAAATCAAAAGATTTTGATTCGGATTTAGATTTTCCAGAAAAAATAGGAAATGATTTTATAACTGAATGGAATTGGTAAAAAAATAAAAAAAACTCCCCCTAAATTAAATATTGTAGTCTTCTCCCCCTCATTGAGGGGGAAATGAACGAAGTGAATAGGGGGAGTTTTTTATTAAAAATATAAAATACAAACTGTAAAGCTGAAATGTGTCTTGATACTTTACAATTTATTTTTAATAATTAAAATAAACTTAAAGTACTTATTAAATAATTTCAATGGCAAACGAAAACAAATTAATAAATCTAGTTCAACAAAGGATAAACTGAGATACATATACATATGTAAAAAAAATTGATACTAATAAAAAAGCAAATCAATCAGAAGAAAAAAAATTATTAAATTCTGAAAAAGAATATGCAGAAGCCTTAGCTTATGTAAAAGATGCTATTGCCCCTGCTTATTGGAAATCTTATCCAAATAAATTAAAGATTAACAATACTTATGTTAAGACTTTTTTTGTTTATGCTTATCCTAATTTTCTAGAATGAAACTGGTTATCTCCTATAATAAATTGGGATGTTAAATTTGATATGAGCTTTTTTGTATACCCTATTGAATCAGCTTTTATACAAAAATATTTAAAAAAGAGACTTACTCAATTAAATTCAGAGAAAAGTATAATGGCAGATAAATGATTAATAAATGATCCTGCTATTGAAGCTCAAATCCAAGATGTAGAAGAATTAAGATATAAATTAACTAGATGAGAAGAAAAATACTTTCATCTATGATTATATATAACAATTTATGCAGAAGATGAAGATACTCTTAATAGAATATGAAAAGACGTTGAAACAATATTAGCATGAAGAAATGTCTTAGAAAAACAAGCATTTTTAAGATCAGAGCAAGCTTTTATAGCAACATGACCTTTCTGTAAAGATGAGTTATGAGTATACAGAAATATATCTACATGATGATTATCTACTACTTTCCCATTCACCTCTAGTACATTAACTCATGATGACTGAATTCTTTATTGAGTAAATACTCATAATAATTCGTTAATTATTTTTGATAGATTTAAGACTGAAAATGCCAATATGACAGTATTCTCAAAATCTGGTTGAGGTAAATCATTTGCTGTTAAGCTTGAAATTCTTAGAAGTCTAATGCTGTGAACTGATGTAATTGTTATTGATCCTGAAAATGAATATAAGGCATTGATAGATCAAGTATGATGAAGTTATTTAGATGTATCTTTAAATTCAACTCAAAGAATAAATCCTTTTGATCTTCCTCTTTGACTTAAAGATCATGATGAAAAACCTTGAGATTTACTTAGAAGCTCTGTTATTGATTTATTAGGTTTAATGAGTCTAATGCTTGGTAGTATGACACCAGTAGAAGAATCAATAATGGAAAAAGCTCTTATTACAACCTACAGTTTAAAATGAATCACTTTTGAAGATGATAATATAGTAGGTAAAGATATTCCTGTAATGAAAGATTTACAAGATGTTCTTGATACTATGGATTGAGCTTCTGGTTTAGTTGTTAGAATGGAAAAATTTACAAATGGTATATTCTCATGAATATTCTCAAATAAAACAAATATAGATTTGAGTGAATGATTACAAGTCTTTTCAGTAAGAGATTTGGATGATATGATGAGACCTATTGCTATGTATGTAGTTTTGAATTATATTTGGAATAAAGTAAGATCTAGTAATAAAAAAAGAATGTTGGTAGTTGATGAAGCTTGGAATATTATGCAACATGAAGATTCAGCTAAATTTTTATTCGCTCTTGTTAAAAGAGCCAGAAAATATAATCTTTGAATCACTACAATCACTCAAGATATAGAAGATTTCATCTGAAGTAAATATTGAAAACCAATAATGACCAATTCTTCTATCCAATTATTACTTAAACAATCAAGTGCCTCTATAGATGCCCTACAAAATATTTATAAACTTACAGAACAAGAAAAATATATTCTACTTAATGCCGCTGTAGGTCAATGATTATTCTTTGCTTGAACTGATCACGTTGGAATTCAAGTTGTAGCTAGTTATTATGAAGAACAAGTTATAACTACTGATCCGAATAGGAAGAAGTAATCCAAATAGCAGCAGAAAATCAACTTCTAATGTTTTTTCATTTTGACAATTATATTTTTTTACCATAAAGTATTAAAAAAAATTTGATTTTTATTCTTTTTTTAATAGAATGCTAACGCTTCTAAAATCCTCTTTGAGGTAATTTATATTTAGCTCTGTTTGTCCCGAAAACAATCATAAGAAATAAGTATATAATTTATAGAAAAACATATTAATAATAATAAAACATCATGGCTAAAGAAATTAAAGGGTATATAAAATTACAAATCGCTTGAGGTCAAGCTAACCCAGCTCCTCCAGTAGGTCCTGCACTAGGACAATATTGAGTACCTATTCAAGAATTTACTACAAAATTCAACGACCAAACAAAAGACAAAATGGGTGTAAAATTACCAGTTGTTATTACTGTTTATGAAGACAGAACATTTGACTTCATAGTAAAACAACCACCTATGTCTACTCTAATAATGAAAAAGCTTAATCTTAAAAAATGTTCAGGTGTACCACAAAAAGAAAAAGTTGGTAACTTAACATTTGATCAAGTAAAAGAAATTGCAGAAGAAAAAATGCCAGATCTAAATGCTGTAGATATAGCTGGTGCAATGAAAATTGTACAAGGTACTGCAAGAGCTTGATGAGTTACTTCTGATATTGACGGAATGATAAAAGAAGAAGTTGCTGCTAAATTAGGATAATTAAATTACTCCCCCTGCCTTACAGGCATCCCCCTCCATGAGGGGGAAATAAATAAGGGAGTTTTTTATTGATTATTTTTCAAAATAAATATAATAGTTCCTGCAAAGCATTTATATGCTCCCATCGTCTAGTGGTTAGGATGCGGCCTTCTCAAGGCTGAGACCGGAGTTCAATTCTCCGTGGGAGTACCA
>JASFZI010000026.1:0-8083 GCA_045107135.1 Candidatus Altimarinota bacterium | reverse complement strand
ATTAGTAGGAATATGAGCTACTATATGAGATAGTATATTTTTCTATATGTGACTTAAATTAAAAGAATGTATTTTTAAAAAGAATAATAAAAATAAATACTTTAAAAAAATTTATAAATGGATAACTAATAGACCTAGGTGGATTGTTTTTCTTATTATATATGTGTATGCAGGTCTAACTCCTTTTCCTTGAGATTTACTTGTAATGGCTTTGGCCCTAGCTTGATATTCATTTAAAAAAATATTATTACCATTGTTATTATGAAATATTACATTAATCATTATTTTATGATATTTTACTTTAAAAGGTATAGAAATATTTTAGAGAGTTATTGTTTATTATAAGATTATAAATAATAGATTAGTCAATATAAAAAAATAATAAATTTAAAATTTATTACTTTTCTTTATATAATAGTTGGTAATATTATATAATTTATAATTATGATTAAATTAAAAAATACAAAAGCATTTACATTAGTCGAATTAATAGTAGTAATTACGATATTATCAATATTATGAACAATAGCCTTTGTATCTCTTCAATGATATAGTGCTGACGCTAGAGATAGTGCTAGAACTAGTGACATGTCTAGAATAAAAACATCACTAGAACTATTTCAACTAGATGCCTGAAAATATCCAGAAACTACAGATCCACTTGAAATAACATATAAATGATGAGTTGTATGGACTCAATGAACATTTTGAAACCAAACATTTAGTAATGTATGAAAATTAGATAAAATACCAACTGATCCATTAACAGATAAAAAATACATATATTCAACAACAAGTACAAAGCAAGAATTTCAATTAGCTTGAATATTAGAATGAGATGAACTAGTTTTAAATAATGAATTATTGTTTCAGGCTAGCGCTGTAGAAAAGATAGCTACATTAAAAATAACATGAAATTATAACTGAAAATTATTGAAGGTATCAACCTGATCATTAATATATTTATTAGCAGTACCAAGTTTAATAACTTCTAGTTGACTTACTTTAGAAGAAATAATATCAAATAAGTTACTTGCATACGATTGATATAAAAATCTTCCTTTACAGTATACTGGTTCTTCATATAATGTATTATGAGATTCATGAATAATGTTGGTGGATGTAGATAATTATGAATTATATTCATGAGCAACATTAAATGTTTTATTATCAGAAGATCCAGCTGAGAGAATAACTTTACTAGAAGGTCTCCAAAAAGCATACTCATGAACAGTAATATCTGAAGATGGTACTATTAAGGAGATATTAGCAATTACAGATTTTTCTATTAGTAATTTAGCTGCAGTAAATCTTGCATGAGCTATAGTTAGTAATACTCTTTGATATGATATTTCTACAAGCTGAGGTAATGATATTCCAGTAGTAGTAGATAGTACAAATTGTAGAACAATATTAGAATCAGATTGAAGTTCATTTGATTGAATATATACAATAGATCCTGAAGATAATTGAATATGATTTGATGTTTATTGTGATATGATTACTAATTGAGGTTGATGGACTCTAGTTATGAGAGGATATTGATGATCAAGTACTTGATGGGATACAAATTTAGATATAAACTCTGAATTTTCTATAGATTGATGATTACAAACTACTTCATTTAAATTTTCTGATACGTACATAAACAATATAAGAGCAACTGATGGGATATATAGATTAATTTCAGATGGGATTTATTCTTTTACTAGATTTTCTTGACCAGAAGCATATAATCATATTTTAACTGCTAAGACTTGAAGGGTTTATGCAAATAAAACATGTTCAGATGTTGATCTTTTAGATTGTAAAACATTATTGACAATATCTTCAGCTGATTTTGAAGGGATTGGTGATGTTACTGATGATGCAAAATATTATTTTGTTACAAATAGAGGTATTGAAAATTATTGGGTTACTGGTAATAATCAAAGTGCGGCTAGATGTGTATGAAGTACTATTGATTGTAGCTTCTCAATGTGGGTTAAATAATTATTAAAATTTATAACTAAGCAAAAGTGGCTTATTATGTTTAAAAAAAGATATTATAGTTTTTTTTAAATCATTCATTCAAAAGAAGAATCTTTATTGTGAAATTTTTCCCAGTTAATATTATTAGTATGGAAAAGTAAGAAAAATTAATTTTTATCTGTTTCTATTTCAGCTTTTGTTTTCATAGTTTTTTTGATTTCTAGAGTTTTTTCCAAAACTTCAAATCATATCATAGCAAATCAATTTTTTTCTATAAGATCTCAAAACTCAATGATAAGATCTCATTCTCAATCTAAAATTGCTTCTACAAGTAGTCAGTGTAAAATACGTAATCTATTTCTTAGTTTACCATTAGGAGTCTCATCTTTTTTCTGATATCATTCAATTTCCTTACTTATAGAAGTTGAATACTTTATATTTAATTGTTCAATTATTGATGGGTGTTCTCCTTTTAAAATATAAATTCAGTAGATTTTTGCTTCTTTTCACAGATTAATAATATTTTTTGATCTTATTAATGATATATCTATATTCTTAACATCAAATATAAATGTATTTATAAGTTCTATATGTTTACTTTTATCGTGTTCAGCAGCAAGCAATCATAATAATTGAGTATTAGTAGATTCTATTGATTTAATTAGAATTGGGTTAATATTTCAAAGATGATTATTTACAAATTTTTGATTTGCTTCTTTAAGTTCTTGTTTGCTTGAATAAGGTTGTCAATCTAGTCATTTTTTTTCCATAATTTGAGTTATAATGAGATAAAACTTATATAATATATTTATTATACATTAAAACTCACATAAAGCAAATATGAATTTATGATTACTTTATTAGATTACAATAGTATATTAATAAAAATATATAAAAAAAAGAATAGTTATATATTTCATAACTATTCTTTTTTTAAGTTGTAAATTAGTCTTCTAAGGCTTCATCTAAATCAATATTTTCTTCTTCTTCTTCTCTATCTTCTAATTCTTCATCTAATATTTCAATTAAAGAAACAACCTTAGCTATTAATTCATCTTTTTTTTCATCTGAAATTTTAGTATTTTTTTCAATCATAATTACCATAGCTTGAGCTTTTTTACTAATATCTCCTAATTTAAAATCAGTTACTCTAGGGATAACTAATGCTAATTTATTAAGGTAGAATTCTTTTTGAGCTTCAATTTGTTCTGCTCTTTCTCATCTATATGCTTCTCTAGCTTGTTTAGCTTTTTCTCTTAAAATTTCATTTTTTTCATTTAATTCTTTTCTTTTTTCTAAGTAAGTAAATGCTTTTGTATCCATTCATACTGTATCTTCTAATTTTTCATGATATTCTTCATTAAGTGCATCTAAGTCTGCTCTTAATTCATCTCTTTCTTCTAATGTAAGTTCATCATCTTTTAATTTTTCTCTTAATTCTTCAGTTGCTTCATTATGTTCATCTCTCAATTCTTTTAATTCTTCTTTCATTTCATCAGAAAGTGCAGTAAAAATTTCTCTAGCTTCACCTTGTTCTTCTCTAAAAGTTTTTCTATTTAATTTAGCTTGTTCTCTTTTTTCTTCTTGTTCTTCCATTAAACGTTCTCTAGCTTCTTTTTTTTCCTCCATATTTTCTTTTCTAGCATCTTCATAATTTTCTCTAGCCTTTTTTCTAGCTTCCATATTTTGTTGTATTGTAGGAGTTTCTGTTTCTTCAGTTTCTGTTTCATCAGCACTAACTAAAAATGTAGAACTTAACATTGCAATTAAAAGTAAAGCTAATGCTTTATTAGTTATATTTTTCATAAAAAAATATTAATATATAAAATTTTAAACCTTTTTGAGGTTAATTGCATTATATTATTCTTTTGTAAGAAAAGTGTAAGAAAATAAAAAAATAATTTTATTATAAAAATTATTTTTTTTAGTTTTATGTTTATATTTTAATTTGATACTTCAAATAGTATATCAATCAATTTTTTTAATTCTTCCTCTAGTTTTTCTGCTTCAATTTCTGCTTCAGTTTTAATATAGGTATCTTGTTTTATATTTGTTTCAGTTTCTAGAAAAGTTTCAACATCTATATTATTAGATTCTTTTATATTATTTTCGTTCACAAATGAACATCATGATATTGTTAATAAGCTTAGAGTAAAGATAAAAATTTTAGATTTCATAATAATTTAATTAAATATTAAAGTTACTTCTGTTCATTTATTTTTTTCGCTTTCAACATTCATTTCCCATTTATTTATATCTATTATTTTTTTAACTAATGCTAATCACAATCCATATCATCATGTTTCTGAATAATTTTCTCTAAAATAGCTTTTATATACATTTTTTAAATTTTTCTTTTCTATTCATATTCAATAATCTTTAACTTGTAATACTCACTTTTTAAACTTTATTTTAACAATAGAGTCATTATATGAATATTTGATTGCATTTTTAATAATATTTCAAATACAAATATTTAAGTGTTCTTTGTTAGAGTATAAGTAGTATTGTTTATTTTTGAATTTTGATTGAATTGTTATATTTTTTTCCTTTATAATATCACTATTTTCTTTTATTACTTCCTTAATTTCATTAATAATATTTATCTCTTGTTTTTTAAAAGAAGAATCAACAAGATTGATTATTCCTAACATTGAGTCTAATATTTTATTTAATTTTTTAGCAGAATTTAAACTATCATCAATTGCTTTTTCATAGTTATTTTTTGTTTCTTTTGTAAGACTTAAAGTTGAAATGATTTCAGTAAGAGGGGTTTTCATTTCATGATTTATATTTCCACTAAATGTTTCAAGAGAATCAATAGTTTCTTTTATTGGTTTTAGATTTTTTCAAACAAATATGTATCATATTAAGAAAAAGATAATGAAAAAGGGAAGAGAAAATAAGCTAAAATATAAATATTGTAAAAGCATATAGTGATATGAGTACTTATTTTCACTTTTAATAATTATCTTATAGTTATTACTATTGAAGTTATATGTGTCTTGGTAATATTTATAACTTTTACTGTTTAATATAATATTATCATTTCATAAATTATAAGAATCAATATTTCATAATATTTTGTTTTTATTTTTAAAAATAGTAACTCAAACTAGAGATTTTTCTAGAATAGTATTTATAGTTGGATCACTATTGTTAAATGAATAATTATCTAAATTATTAATTACATTTATAACTCATTCGTATTTCATTTTGAGTTTGTCTTCTAGTTTGAAATTATTTCAAAAAAATGTAGACGTTAAAAATACAAATTCTACTACCCATAAAGATAAAAGAATAGATAATGCAAAATATGCACTCAATCTCTTTTTATGTTTTTCTAATAATCTATAATTTTCCATAATATTAATTAATAATATATCATTCTCATCTTATAGTGTCTATTATTTCTTTTCCTAACTTTTTTCTTATATATCATATATAAACATCAACATTTCTACTCATTTTAAAATTATCATATTCTCACCATATTTTTTCAAATAATTTTTCTTTAGAAATGACTTTTCATTTATTATGAACTAGATATATTAATAAATCTAGTTCTAAGGGACTTAAATGTATATTTTTTCAATCTTTTGTAATTTTTTTTGAATTTATATTTAATTCTATATTTCACGGTCAAGCCGCACCTAGGTCTTTTCCTCAAAGTTTTATATTTTCACTTTTTACAGTATAGTCTCTCCTAACAAGAGCGTTAATTCTCATCAATAATTCTTCATATTCAAAAGGCTTTGTCAAATAATCGTCAGCTCAGGCATTAAATCATGATATTTTATTATCAATCTTACTTCTAGCTGTCAATATTAATATAGGTATATTTTTTCAACTATTTCTAATTTGCTTACATACTTCTATTCAATCAACCTCAGGTAATCAAATATCTAAAATAACTAAATCATAATTATGTGATGTTAGTTCATAATTTACACCTGTTCATGTGAATAATTGTTTTGTTTCGATATTTTTTAGTTTCAAATATGTTTTTATATTATTTGAAAGTAGTTCATTATCTTCTACTATTAATATTTTCATAATTTTTTTGGTAAAACATAAGCTTATAATAAATATATTTTTTAATTGTAAGAGATATGTAAGAATTGTGTTTTTATATTTTTAGTCATAATTTTGAATTTAATAATTATAAATTATTATAATTATATCTGATAATTATATTTTTCAATATTTTTTTATTTTCTAATCCCTAACTTTACTAATGATTTTTCTCACAACAAATAAGTTCAAAATCATATTTTGTGAGATCAATATTTATTATTTATTCTATTAATAGTTTTTGCTAATTTTAAGTGATTTATTTTGTCTCTGAGAGGTTTATCAAAAATACTGCTTTGATATGGCTTATAGCTTATAAAATTACTGAAAACTACTCACGTACTTCTGTAGAGAATATTATTATTATAATTTTCTTCAAATAATTCTAGAATAATTTTTAATATTTTACTTCTTAAATAGGTGTGTTCTAAAAAACTATAGTTATATATGTGAGTATAAAGGGATTTATCTCTTAAAAATATTGAAATAGTTTTTAATTCAAATCATTTATTTACAAATTCTTCATAAAGCCGGTTAAAGTTTAATATAAGCTGATTTTTCAAATAATCTTTATTGTTTGTTATATTTTTATTAAAACTTCTTCATCTACTCATTGATTTAACAGAGTGATTTTTTTTTACAACAAAAGCATTTACTCAACTAAGCTCTAGCCGTAAATCAGTAGCATTTTTTCATATTATTTTTTTTAGTTTCCAGTATCACAAATTTATGAAATCATATACATTATCACAACTATATTTAAACTTCGCTTGAGTTTTAGCTCAGATATAGGGGACTATAGATAAAGGAAGAGAAGTGAAAATATTCTTGTCTTGTATAGTATTGGTAGAAATATATACTCAAAATGGTTTGTTTATTTTTGAAAATATTTTTGCTTTTATTCTAGTATTACTTATTCAAATAGAAACTGGAACTCACACATTTTTCAAAATATCAATTTGTAATTTTTTAGCATAATCTATTAATGATATTTTATTCATTTCGGCTAATCATGTAATTTCACAAAAAGCTTCATCAATAGAAAATGGTTCTATACATAAAGTATTCTCTTTTAAATACAACATTAATCTGTCTGATATAAAAGTATAATACCTGTGATCAGAAGGTAAAAATACTCAATTATCTTTCAAAATTCGTTTAGCCTCCCAAATAGGAGTTCAAGTTTTTATTCATAGTGCTTTTGTTTTATAATTACAAGCAATTACTATCTCATTTCATACTATTACATATTCATTTTTTAATTTGGGATTTTTATATATTTCACATTCAGCGAAGAAACTATCACAATCAATATGAGCAAAAAGTTTTTTGGATTTATTAAATTTCAAAATAAATAGTATTATATTGTATATATACAGATTATATACAATAATATATAAAAACAAAATTTAATAAAAATAATCTTTCTTTTTTAGTAAATAGTTTTAATATAAAAATATATTTTTGAACTTTTATTATAATAAATGGAGCATAAAATTTTTGAATTCATCAGACATAAAGTAAAAATTCCTTTTTTTATTAGGTTGATTATTTGAGTTTTTTTAATTTTCCTTTCTAGTATACCTATAATATTACCATTATTTCCAGGATCACTTTTTTTATGAATATTTATTTTTGTAGTATGATTTTTATTAATTGTACCATGAAAAAAAATAAAATATGTAATTAAAATAAGAAAATGAATAGTTTATTTAGTTCAAAATTTTTATAGAAAAAGAATTATTGAACATAAAATGAAAGATATTAAAAACCATATAATTGAGATATTAAAAGAAAAATGAAGAAAAAAATAAAAGACTAATTTTTTTTCTAGCCTTTTATTAAAATAAAAAGTTTGACATATAAATACTCTAGTATATACTCAGTATATATTATTTTGTAATTTTGATAAAAAATGCTTACAGAAAAACAACAAAACGTATTGGATGTTATTACTAAGTTTATTGGTGAAAATGCTAAGGCTCCAACAATTGAAGAATTGACAGTTTTACTTAGTCAAAAATCAAAAAGATGAGTA
>JASFZI010000025.1:0-18474 GCA_045107135.1 Candidatus Altimarinota bacterium | reverse complement strand
TTTACTCATATGAGTAAATTTTTTTTATATTTTGGATACATTGATATTCATTTTCATTTGTACAATAAAAAACTTTGTTTTTTATCCTCAAGTCTATGTAAACTATAGGATTTTTATCTATATTTAAATAATCTTTATTAAATATTACTAATTTTTCTATTTGTTCTTTATGATTTCAGTTTAAATCAAAGATAAGAGTTATTTTTTTTCAAGTCTCAATATGTAATTCTCTTTCAATAACAAAATATGTAATTTCGTCTATTTCTAAATTTATTATATTTTCTTCTAAAGATTTTATTATATCAGAAATTTTTAGAATATATTCTGTTTTAAATTCTTTTTTGAAATCTAAAAATTTATTTATATCAAATTTATTTTTTATTATTAGTGTCTTTAATTCTTCTGAATAATTAGCTGGAACTAATGTTCAATTTGCAGTTATTAGGAATGCTTTTCAATTTATTGTAGTATTATATATTCATTTATATGAATCTATAAGAATTTTTAAAGTATTTGGTAGAATAATATCTATTTTTATGTCACGAATATTATGTTGATAGTCTTGTAAACGTTTCAGGATATCCTTTTTTTCTATATTAATTATAGATTTTCATCTATAATAATCAACTGCTTTATATGCTATATGCATACTTGTAATATTATCTTGTTTTATTATCTCTATATTTTTTATTCTAAATATTGGTCAAAATATGATATATAAACTTGTGATAAACACTATTACTAGTATCAAGATATAATAGTGAGTTATATTATTTCAGAATATTTTTAGTTTTTCTATATGTTTATTTTTTATACTAAAGCTTCTTCTTTTTTTTATGAGGCTTTTTTGTTTTGTTTTTTTTAGATATAATTTTTTATTTCTTTTTTTTCTTTTACTCCATAGTGTTTTATCTTGTTGCGTAAATCATCTTCATCATTTTGGTTTTTTATGTAAAAAACCATTAATTTTAGCAATTATTTTTTGTAGATTCATATTTGAGGCAAGTTTATTTAAAAATAAAAATATATTTTTATGTTATTTTATTAATAGTTTCACATATATCTTGTCATACTGCTCAAGAGTCATCATATCTAAATCTTATTCTAGGTAATTTTCTGATACTTAAAGCTTTATTTAATCCTCTTTGTATTTCTCTGTTATGTTTCGCGAGAGTTTTTGTTAAAATTTCTCAATTTAGAAGAGAGCTTACAAAAATATCCAAATATGATAGGTCAGAGCTTATTTTTACTCATGTAACTGTAATAATTCCAAATGTAAGTTCAGCATCATCCAATTCTTCAAATATAAATTGAGTTACTAATTCTCTAGAGACTCTTTCTAATTTTTTAATTCTTTCTTGGTTCATTTTTAATTTAATTTTTTTATAAATATATATATAAATATATAAATTTATTTATTTTTGACAAATAAAAGTTTATAAATATAATCCGTTCACTTAAATAGAAAAAATATTTTTTCTATAATTTATAACTTAATTTCCATAAGGGAGATAGAAAATATGATATATGCAATAAGAAATGAATGAGAAACTAATGAGAAACTAATTTTAAGATACAAAAAAATGTTCTTTCAATCAAGAATTATGAATAAAATTAGATCTGAAAGATATGCTGTAGGGAAAGATTCAAAAAAGAAAATTAGAGAAAAAGCAATAGTTAGAGAGCATTATAGAATGTTAAATACTAAAGTTTACTTTTAAGTAGATTTTAAAAAAAATAAAAGCCAATATTTGGCTTTTATTTTTTTGTAAAAATTATATAATATTCACAATTAACTTTAAAAAAATGTTTAAAAAAATAGTATGATTAGGTTTTTCTACAAAAGGGAAGAAGTGAAAAGATCTAGAGAAATACATTGCTTCATTTGTTAAATCTTGAGCTAATGAGTTTTTTACCGGTTATAATCCAGAATACTGGAGTAGTAAATTTGGTTTTGAAGTAAGTCCAAACGGTAGATTTGCAGAACATGAGCAAATTACAGATTTTGAAACCCTAAAATTGGTAGTACAGGAAGTACATAAATATGATTTAGAAATTTTTATTAATTTAAATGCTCGGTATTATACAGATCAAACTTTTCCTTTAATAGAGAAAATGGTAGAAGAATTTGAAGAAATATGAATTGATTGAATAATCTGTTGAAATATAAGTATATTAGAATATTTAAAGGAAAAAGATTATAAATGAAAAATAAATATTTCTACTATAATGGCTGTATATAATAGAGAAGCTATTAAGTTTTTACTTGAAAATTATAAAGTAAACAAAATCATTTTATCAAGGGAAATAACTCTTAAGGAAATTGAAATATTGGTTACAGAATTTAACGAAACTCAATTTGAAGTTTTTTGAGAAGGGGATTTTTGTAGATATAATAATTGACTTTGTTTTGCTGAGCATAAATATGGAGCGAAAGATATTTGTACAGTTGTTGTTAATGATCTAATCTTAAAAAAGAAATTCAGATCAGATTTTAAAGATTTTTTATTAAATTCAAAATTAACAAATGAACAAAAAATAGAAAAAATGTATGATGAGTATCAAGATATTTTCTCACAGATATTATCTATTTTATGAAAAATAGATTTATGATTTTTAGATAAAAAAAGTTTAGATGAGGAATTATATAATTTGATTAAAAAAAGTAAAAATAGAGTAGATTTATTTTTTGATGCTATGCAGTGAATTAATTCAAAGATAAATAAAAATATTTTAACTTATTTAAGAGCTTTAAAATATTTAAATAATCCTAAATTCAGCGATTTAAGAGCTGAAATAGAGAAAAGTGTACAAACTGGTATTAAATATCTAACAAGTAAATCTAAGGCCCTATGAGGTATGCCTAAATTGAAAGCACAAGAATTATGAAGCTTCTATGCAAGGTGAGATAATTTAAATCTTTATACTTATTTATTTTTTAGCCAGTTTAAGAATATAGAAACAGTAAAGTTTCCAACTAGGTGAAGAAATTATACAGAAAAGATAAAGATAATAGAAGATATACTAAAAGAGTGAAAAGTCGATGAAAAATATTTAGATAGATGAATTAGTATTGAAAGAGCTCATTATGATTTAACTTATTTGTTTTGAGATAAATTATGGTTTAGAAATTTATTAAATAAGATTTAATATTATGTTGAGAATTTGAAAAGTAAAAGTTTTAAAAAATCTTACTCCTGAAGAAGAAGCTAAATTAAAAAATGAAAATACAAATAATTTAAGGAAGATGTTAATATATCTACCTTTAGTTTTTCTTGTATATTTAATATTTTTATTTTTTTATGATGAGACTACTGTAAATAGTGATTTTATAAATAGTTATTTAACAATAATATGATTACCATTTTTATTTATGTTTACTTGGTATTTAGTTATGAAGTTTACTAATAAATTTAAATATTCATTTATACTTTGATTTTTTTCTTGATTCTTGGTTATTTGAATTACACTCTTAATTATGTATAATATATTTAAGTAAAAAGAAGGGCTAAGTCCCTTTTTTTACTTTACAATAAACTATAAAGTATTATTATATATTTATTAAAATTAACAAATAAAACTATGTGAAGATGACCAGTCGTAGCAAAAAGGAGGGATGCAGTAAATGCAGTTAAATGAAAAGTATTTTCAATTCATGCTAAGTTAATAACTGTAGCTGCACAATGATGAGGTGATCCTGATAGTAACCCTACATTGTATACAGCTGTTTATAAAGCAAAAAAAGATTGAGTTCCAAATGAAAATATTGATAGAGCAATAAAAAAATGAACATGAGAAGATAAATCTGTTGCTCAAATTGTTGAAATAGTTTATGAATGATATGCTCCAGGATGAGTTTCTGTTATGGTTACAGTTTTAACTGATAACAAAAATAGAACCGTAGCAAATATTAGACATATTTTTTCTAAATATAGTTGAACTATGTGAGAGTCATGAGCAGTTTCATGGATGTTTCACAGGAAATGAGTTATTTTTATTGATCCATCTAAACATAGTTATGATTCTATTGAAGAAATCGTTTTTGAAACTAATGCCGAAGATATTACTTCTGAAGATGCTTATATCAAAATAATTACTTCTGTTGAGGATCATGCTGAAGTAGAAAAATATCTTGAAAAAAAGTGAATAGAATTAATGGAATCCAAACTTGATTTTGTTGCTGATAATGAAGTAGAAATTACAGAATTTGATAAGGCATTAAAAATCAAAAAAATGATAGAAGCTTTTGATGAAGATGAAGACGTTGCTTATATTTCAACTAATGAGTTAATTTCAAAAGAATTAGATAAAGAAGTTGATGAATTTATTGAGAAAAATACGTTTAAGAGTTAAAATAATAAAATTAAAAGAAAAAAAATGACTCCTGTTTAATACAGAAGTCATTTTTTAGATAATTACATCTTTTTTTTATTTCCACTATACTTTAGTGGGCTAGTTTAGATTTAGTTAGCTTTTTTTATTTCTTTCATTTTTAACACTTCGTGTTTTTTAGTTACTTTGTTGTATTTTCTAAGAGTTGGTCCTTTAGTTCCAGCTTCAAAATTCTTTTTTTGGATATTTGAAGTGTGAACCATGTTTCCAGTTTCAGTAGAATAGAAAGCAACGTAAGTTCTTTTACCTTTAGCCATCTTTATTAGTATTATTAAATATTACTGAGAGATTATATAAAAAAAGATTATTTATGCAAATTTTTTTATACTTTCATTATATCAGTATCTTTATGTTTATAATGTTCTTCTATTGTTTTATTAGCTTCATCAATTACCTTTTGTAAATCATCTTCTAAATCTTTTTTCATATCTTCTGATAGTTCTTTATCATCTTCTGCTTTTTTTATAATTTTTAACGATTCTGCTCTTACATTTCTTACTCATACTTTAGCATCTTCTGCGTATGTTTTAGCAATTTTAGATATTTCTTTTCTTCTGTCTTCAGTTAATTGAGGAACTTTAATCATGATTGAGTCAGCCATTGTTTGAGGATTTAATCATAATCCTGAATCTGAGATAGCTTTTGCTATTGCATGTAGTACCGTTTTGTCCCAAGGTTTAATTATTAATGTTTGAGAGTCTAGGTTAGATACAGCAGCCATGTTTTGAAGAGGTTGCATAGAACCATATTGATCAACCATTACACTTTCGACCATAATTGGATTAGCTCTACCTAATTGTAATTTAGAATATTCTATATCTAAATGGTGAATAGCTTTTTTTATACCTTCTTTTGCTTTTGTTAATACCCCAAGAGTACTTGTTTCACAGCGCATAATTTTTTTTTAATATTAAATCTTAAATGATTATATTATTAGTTTAAAAAAAATCAAATTATTGCTTTACTTTCTTTATAATCTCTATAAAATAAATTCGTTAAATTAAATTTTAAAAATAGTTAAATGAAAATTTTAGAGGTAAAAAATATTGATAAAACATTGTCTTGAAAAAAAGTATTAAGTTGAATAACTTTTTCTGTTGAGTCTGGTGAAATTTATGGTTTTCTATGACCAAATTGAGCTGGAAAAACTACTACAATGAAGTGTATAATGTGATTAATAGATCCTGAAGTTTGAGAGATTAATGTTTTTGGAAAAAAATGATTAACATTAAAATCAAAAGAAAAAACTGGTTTTATGCCAGAAAATACTTATTTATATAAACATCTTACTTGAAAGGAATTTTTAGAATTTAATTGAAAGTTTTTTTGACTAGAAGGTGAAAAACTTGATAAAAAAGTAACTAAATTGTTAAAAAGAGTTGGTTTAGAAAATGATTGAAATAAATTTTTAAGTGATTATTCAAAATGAATGTTACAAAGAGTAGGATTAGCACAATCAATTATTAATGATCCAAAATTATTATTCTTAGATGAACCGATGAGTGGACTTGATCCTATTTGAAGAAAAATGGTAAAAGATTTATTAGTTTCACTTAAAAAAGAGGGAACTACTATATTTTTTAATACTCATATCTTAGCAGATGTAGAAAGTATTTGTGATAGAATAAGTATTATACATAAATGAAAAATGATAGTAGAAAGTAAAGATGTGAAAAGTATAGAATGAAGCTTAGAAGATTATTTTATAGAAAAAGTTAATAAGAGTTAGGAAAAATAAAAACTCCCCCTATTCGCTTTGCTCATTTCCCCCTCATTGAGGGGGAGAAGACTAAAGGAATTAATATAGGGGGAGTTTTTTTAACTTCCTAAATCTTTAACAACTTGTTTTAATGTTTGTTCTATTTTGCTTTTATCTTTTTTAATGAAATCAAGAGTTGTTTTGATTATAGCAAAGATATTTATGTTAGATTTTGCTGAATCAACCCAATCAGGATTATCTTCAATTTTTGAATCTAGGAAATCAATTTTAGGTGATATAAATGAAATTTTTCATATCATTTTAAGACCAGAATCATGAAAATCTATATTACTAAGATAATTTTTAACAAATTTATTTGCTCATCATCAAATCATAAAAAAATCATTAGGACATACTTTTTTTCATAAAATTTCTTCTAGAGTTATAGTTAATACGTCTTTAAAAATATTTAAAAATTTGATTTTTTCTGTAGTAAATCTATCTAAATCAATACTTTCAATTATATCATTTTTAGTTAGATTATAATTTTTTCTGATTTGTTTTATTAAATCATTTATTCCAAATGATAATTTTTTAGCTCATTCAATATTATTATCTTTTTTTACAATAATAGAAATATGAGAATTTCATAAATCTATTATCACGACATTTTTTATTTTTTTTAAAAGTCATGTGACTGCGAATTCTGAGGGAATAATATTAATAATATTTTTTCCTATTGCTTTTTCTATATACTTTATAGTTTCGTATTTTGATCCAGGGATAAATACGTTTAGTAGTGAGATATTTACTTCACTAGGATTAGTTCATATTAATTTTTTAGTTGTTTTATTATCTATTAGAATATTGGAAATATTACTAATAAGTAATTTTAAATCATTTTTTCAATATCAAGAATGTTCTTTGATTTTTTTATAGTGTTTTTTAAGTGCTTTAGATTCAATTATTTTCATTAGTTCATATAACTCTACATCATTTATAGGATTATTAGTATCTTCCCTTATGTGATTGATTTTAGAGAATTCAAAAAACAAATTTGGTGTTGGAATATTAATTATAATATCATTTACTTTTATATTTCAATCTCTTTCTGCTTTTTCTAACGCTTGTGATATATTTTCTGATATTCATCCAAGATTTTTAAATTCTTGCATAACAACATAGTCTTCATCTTGTCTTTTTTCTCAATATCAAATTAATTCAACATCTCTATTAATAATTTCACATATTCACACTCTGATTTTATATGTTCATATATCAATTATTCAGATTATTTTTGGTTTAATTTCTTTTTTTATAAAATTCATAATATTTTTTAAGCCATAATCTTTTTTCAAATCTTTTTTAATAGACTATTTCACTCACTAATTTCTCAAATTCATATTAAAGCCATAGCGAGATCCTCAGTAATCAAGTCATCATTTGGAGTAATTACTAATGCCCTTTTAAGAACAGAAATTCATCTTTCAGAATTTCAAATCATTGAATATGCCCATCATAGATTTCTTAATACTTCAGAATTATTTCCTAATATTTTATTTGATATTTCTAGGTATCCAATAGCTTCTGTTACTTTATCTTGAGATAATAATATAAATCATTTTAAATAATTTCAGGTTGCTGATTTTTTATTTAAACTAAGAGCAAAATCAACTGATTTTAATCATTTTTTGAGTTCTCATTTATATAGATAAATGTCTGCTAACTCCTCATATAATCTATAATCTTTATTATATGTATTAAGAGCACTTTCTATTAGTTTAATAGCACTATTAAACTTTTGTTCAGTTTTTAGTACTTCAATTTTTAATATTAATTCTTTTATTTTGTCCATTTTTGGTTTATATTTTTAGTGGCATTATAATATGTTTAAATTTTTGGGATTTATCATTTTTTTCAGGATCAATTGTGGGAGTTATAAGTATAGGAGACAAAGGATTTTCAAAGCTTATACTTACATGAGTAGTATCAATAACTCACAATACTTCTAAAAAATATGTAGAATTAATTCATACTATATTATCTTCTCATTCAACGGCTCATACTAAAGTAACGTCTCCTTCTCATATTTGAGTTTGAGAAGTTTCTAATTCTATTCATCTGCTTGACGATAAACTCATTTTGATAGAATAATTATTTTCACGACTTACTAAATTTATTTTTTTTAATGCTTGAATTAAATCCATTCTATTAACTTCAGCCTTTGTAGAAAATGAAGTAGGAAAAAATGTTGTATAATCAGGAAATTTACCATTTAACAATCTAGAATAAATTTTAGTATTTCATGATAAAAAAGCTATTTGATTGTCACCAGACACAATTCTTACTTCATCATCATCTTTAAGTATGCTTTTTACTTGAGAAGCAGTTTTACTTGGTATTATTTGAGAAAAATTTGTTGAAACACTATCGTCTAGAATAGTTTTATATTCAGATAGCCTAAAACTATCGGTAGAAGCAAATATAACCTCGTTTAATTTTATATTTACATATAATCAAGCTAATGTAGGTCTTATATTTCATTCAGCAGAAGAAAAAAGAGTTTTATCTATAGATCTTTTGATGATTTTTCATGAAATATTCAAACTTATTTCCTCTCTAATACTTGGAATAAGAGGAAATTCAGAAGCCTCTATTCATTTAATTTTTAATTTTCAACTTGAAGTATTAATTTTAATACTATCATCATTTAATAATTCTATAGTTACTTCATCATCTTGTACTAATGAAATATAGCTAGTAAATAGTTTACTAGGAATACAAAAAGCTCATTCAGATTCAATTTTTATATTATCTGAAATAACATATTCTATAGCCATTTCTAAATTATTGGAAGTTAGGACTATATTATTAAAATTTACTTTTAGAAGTATATTTTCAAGGATAGGAGTTGTAGTAATTGATGCTGTAGCATGATTTACAATATCTAATCATTTTTTTAAAATTTCAGTCTGAATTTTGAATTTCATATATAACTTGGTTAATAATACTTTTTTCTTTAGATTTATTTTAAGAAAAATCCTATAAAATCAAGCTGTATACAGCTTTTTATGTTAAAAACTTTTTGCTTTTATCTGTATATTTATTCAAAAATAACAATTAATCAACTATTTCTTAGAATTTCAGGTTTGATTTTGTTTATAAAATCCCTTAAATTAGCTCATTTTAAAATTATTTTATAATAAAATTGATTATATTTTTTTGTTGGGTTTGGAGCAAGTACAATATCTATTAATTTGTCAGAATTTTCCAAATCTAGTTTATTATTAAGTTTTTGCATAAATATCTTAGCTTTTTCTTTATTTTTATGTCTATATTCTAAGGTAAGCATTTCAGAATAAGGGGGATAGTTAAATAGTTTTCTTTCTTCTAAAGTTTTTATAAAAAAATCTTTATAATTAGATATTGTAATACTTTTTACTATCTCATTTTCAGGTATAAAAGTTTGGATAACTACATTTGAAACTTCTCAATTTCTTGATCATCTTCAAAGTAATTGTTTAATATTTGAATATACTTTTTCTTCAGTATTGTATTTTGGAATTAAAAGTTCTTGTTCTAATAATATTACTCAGATAAGTCAAACTCATGAAAAATCAAATCATGTAGTAATCATTTTTGTTCATATTATAATATCAGCATCTTCTAGATTTTTTAGTGCTGCATTTTTTTCTGTTTTATTTTTAACTGTATCTGTATCTAGACGGAAAATAACATAATTTTTAAATTCTTTTTTTAAAGAATCCTCTATTTGTTGTGTTCAAATTCATACTTTTTGTAAGGTTTCTTTTTTACATTTTTCGCATTTATTAGGAATATTTTTTGCAGTATTACATATATGACATATTAACTGAGCAGGGTATTTATGCACACTCATGGATATATCGCATTGATGACATTTGTATAAGTTATTACAATTATTACAAATCAAAGAAGAATATTCTCATCTTTTATTAAGATAAAGAATAATCTTTTTCTTTTCCTTTAAAGATTCATCTATCTTTTCTAAAAGAGTATTTGATAGATATGGATTTATACGTGATTTGTCTTGTGATAGATTTACTAGGAACATTTTTTTTAGTTTAAATTTTAGAATTTGATTTCACTTTCTATTATAATAATTGAAAAAATATTTGCAATTTTTTTAAAAAAGAGATAATATTAATTCAAGCATATCAACGGTGTAAAGTTTCCTCCTTTCACTTTCCATTGTTATATGCTTTTTTTTGTTATTTTAAAATAATGTGTTAAAATAAGAATAATAATATTATTATAAAATAATAAGTGTGAATTTAGAAGAATTAAAGAAAGAAAATCTAGCTTTGAAAAGAAAACTATCTATTGCAAAATTATGGATGGAAAAAGAAATTAAAGCTAAGGTTACAAAAATTGCAAAATGAAAAGTATCAAATATGACATCTAAGACTAAAGATGTTTTTTTTGCTGAAAACATAGAAGATATAATTACAAAAAAAGTAGCAGATTATTTCTGAGAAATTATGCTTTTAAATACACCAGGATCGGTTATAGAAAATATTATTTCTGCAGAAATTTCTTATTATAACTTAAGAAAAAATTCTTGAGCAGATGGGTTATGAGTTATAACGTCTTATCACAAATCTTTGGATACATTGGTGGAAAGTCTTATTACAAAATGATTTAGAAAATTTGCTAAGAAAACATGACAAACACAATTAAGACAAAATGATGTTTTAGAAAAAGCATTAAATTCTGTAGTAAATAAAGGGTATATTTTAAGTATTTGAAGATTATTTCACCTTGTCCACTTAATTAAAACAGATGATATTTTATATGATTATTGAAGATGTTTTAGAGATTATTTAGAAAAATATAAATACATTTCTGATATATTGCTAAATGATAAATTTTATATAAATTTTGAAAAATTAGTAGGGAGTGAAATATTATGAAAAAAGAGACATGTTTGAAGAATTAGCTTTAAAGAAGCCAAGGAAGCCAGATTATTATTAATAGGAGATTTTAAAGAAGAAAACAGTATTATATATAAATTTATTGAGATAGGTAAAGTAGATTATTAAAATATATTTAAATAAAACTCTAAACAATATTTATGCTATACATCGTTGCAACACCAATTTGAAATTTATGAGATATCACTTATAGAGCAGTAGAAACACTAAAAAATGTTGATTCTATAGCTTGTGAGGATACTAGGACTAGTTGAGTTCTTTTAAATCATTATGACATAAAAAAACCATTAATTTCATTTCATTCTCATTCATGAAAAGCTAAAACTGATAAAATCATTGCTCAGTTGAAATCTGGACAGAATATAGCTTTAATTAGTGATGCTTGAACTCCAGGAATTTCTGACCCATGATATATACTTATAAAAGAGGCAATTTTATCTTGAATAGAAGTAATTCCTATTCCATGAGTAACGGCATTTACTACTGCATTAATGTGAAGCTGAATGCAAATGAATCATTTTCTTTACCTATGATTTTTACCAGTAAAAAAATGAAGAATGACATTATTTAAGATGCTTGTAGAAAGAAAAAATAATAAAAAAACAGATGAAACAGTAGTAATTTATGAATCTGTTCATAGAATAATTAAAACCCTTAAAGAAATATGAGAATATTTTTGATCTGAACATCATATAGTAGTATGAAGGGAATTAACGAAAAAGTTTGAAGAATTTAGAAGATGAACTGTGAGTGAAGTAATAGATTATTTTGAAAATACTCCAGGAAAGGTAAAAGGGGAGTTTGTAGTAATGTTTTAATGAAAAAATATGCAACTTAATATACCAATTGATAAACAAGAAGTTTTTATTAAATCTACTATGTGGAATAGCATAATAGAGGTTTTTAAAGTGAAAAAAAATATAGATATTACTCCTTATATGACATCTATACAATTAAGATGAAATACTATCTTAATAAAGACAAATAAGCCAATAATTAATACTGAAGCATTAATGCTTGATGATAAAATAAAAGAACTTTTTGCAGAAAAAATAAAAAAAATATGAATAAAATTTTATGATTTTGAAATAAAGTATTTATAAAAAAACTGATTTTTAAATCAGTTTTTTTATTTATTTCTATTTTTTTGATAATTCTTCTAAAATTATTCTATATTTTATTCAATTTATTTCTATTATACTATTTTTTGATGTGATATCTTGTTGAACTTCTAGTATATTACTTTTACTATAATAAAATGTATTAGTGTCATTAATTATTAAAGATGCTGAAACAATCAATGCAGCAATTAACATTACGACAAATGTTCAGTTTTCAATTTTTGTATCAATTAATTTTGTGTATGATTTAACTATTTTCTTAAACATGATTCTTCTTAAAATATATATAATTATTATAATTAAATCATATTTTTGTATTTTAAGCAAAAATTAACCAAAAAATAAGTGAACATATAGTTCACTTATTTTTAGTAATTTCAAATATAACCATTACTAGAAAAATTTTATTCTTCATAATCAAGTACAAATTTATATCTTTCTATAAAAAGTTTTTTTATTTCTTCAAGCTTTATTATTGCTTTTTGATATTTACTTTTATCATTTTCATCTCTTAACTTATCTCTATTATTCTCAAATAGGGTAATAGTCTTTTCTATATTTTCTAATTGAGATGTATAAGTTGATTTAAAACAATCATTTATTTCATCAAGTTTTTCATTTACATATTCATCATCTGAAGTAGCAGGTTTTTGTAGAGTAAATCAAGGTTTAAAATTATCTCAAAGCTTGAAATTACTAGGATATTTATAATCTAAGTTTAATAAAGGAGCATTATTTCAGTCTTCTGCTCTTTTTCTTTCTACTGCTCTAGCATGAGCTTCAGGATAATCTTCAGAACAAGTACATGAATATGTAGACTCAATATTTCCTCAATAAATTCAAGCTCAAGCTCTACGATTAGCTTCAGATATTCCTCTACTCATACATCCCATATTACAATTGAAATAAGCTTCATCTTCTTGTCTTTCTCTTAAAACATCATTTTTTCAATTATCATCATCCTCTCATTCATAATCAAAATATGGACTAGGTCATCAATTCATACCATATGTTTGTACTCAAGCTCATGGAAGTGCTTTATTTCAAGCTTTTGCTCATATATATGAAATTCAAAATTTACTATATAATGCCCCAAGAGCAGTTAATCAATTAACTGTCATTTTATTTCATTTTAACAATGTTGATATAGATACTAATCAGCTTCTAGAAATTTTCCCTCAACTTAACATTCATTTAAATCATAGAGTTATTTGATTAGCTGATTTTCATATCATAGCTCATAATGCTCACATTCATGTTCATCACATATCTCAACTCATCATAAGCATATTCATTCCTTGAACAGCTCACATATCTAGACCTCATCAATCTAATAAAATATTCAATCCTCACATAAATCCTGGATTTGTAAGTTGTCCATCAAATCAAGCAAACATATCTCACATCATAGAATCATCTAATCTATCTAATGGATTTGCTCAATTTTGAAATCTATCATCTCTTCATTCATGTGGAGCATCAGTATGTTCAGATATAATATCTGAACTAAATACTAAGTTTCAATTAAGAGTTTTTATACAAGTTCTTGCTTTTATAGTCATTCAAGGAACATACATAATATCATCTTGATTTGCAACTCATAAAAGTCATGAAGAACAAGTCGGGTCATCTCAGTTTAATGTTGTTACATAAGTTGTACGATATCAATTTACAGGATATTCATAAGACGTTATAATTGCTCTATTTGAACTAAGTCCTATATTTGGATTAAATTCATTATTATGAACTGTATAAGTTATTCATAAATAACTAGTTCTTCAATCTGTTAATCCTTTATCCCTTAGAGTATTATCATCACTATTACAAGCAATAGCATCTAAAGACATTAAGAAATTGTTTTGCAATTTAGTTTTAGCTAAATCATGTAAACTAATACCGTTATCATAAGATATTCATTTTGAACAAGCATTTGCATCATTCCATCAATCAATAAAATCTGGGCTAAAATCATACTTTAAGTATATATCTCAAGAATCTACATAAGGATTACTTAAAATAAGCGTATCATCTGAATTTATAGATTTTCAAACTGGAGAAGATACATTTATATCAAAAGCAGTATTATTTAAATTTACACTTTTTTCTATAGAATTTGATTTAGCTCAAAAAACAGAACATCATCTTGCTTGTATTTTAAAAGATTTAGAATAAATTAATTCACTATATGGAGTCTCCCAAATTTGTTTTGGTCATTCAGAAAATACTTCTCATGTAGCATCAACTCAACAATTTGGATAATATATACTATTTATATTATAAAAATTGAAAACTGGACCTTCTTCATTTCATGTTATGTTAAACTCTGATTCACTACCATTAGTAGTAGTTACAATCACAGGATCAACTGGTTCTAGTCAAGAAGTAGCAGTATATATTATATTATTTTTTGTTGCATCAAGTAAACCATTAGTTCAAGCATGAGTTCAAAGATATATATCATCATCTGAAATTTCAAAACTATATATAGTTACATCTGGTGTCCGCCAAGTTTCCCAACCCCGGGCTGGTATATAAACAGCAGCTCATCATTTAACATAAACACTTACATCTATTACAGGATAATATTTAAAATTATCTAGTTTTGCTCAATAATTATTATAACCTGAAAATTCATCATACCTACCTTCATTTTTATTATACTTTGCTGTAGCGTCATATTCTTGCCAAGAATATTCTCTATCATTTGAATTTACGTTACCACTTATTATATGAGTATTATCATCTTTAAACTCAATTATATCAGAGCATCAACCATCTGAATTTAACATTTCACATTCAACAGTAACCTCTCAATCAAGATTAGCTACAAATCAAACTCATCAAAGTAATTCTAAAACTGCCCAACTATATAATGGAACAACTATTTCAGCTTTTGCCAACTCTACAGTATTAGTTCCAGCAAATGGAGCAATAAAATGAGATCATTTATCAAACTTATTATTTGCAATTACTTCATCTATTTCATTTGCTGGGATTCAAGCTTGTATCATTTTATCTCTAGCTAAAGTAGCAAGTATAGAAACAAGAGGGATATCTATTTTTTCATCAATAAAATCTCAAATAACCCGTACTTTTATCTCTATTCAAGCAGATAATTCTAGCACAAATTCTTTTCAGTCAAATATTTTATCACTATTAGCTCAAAGTGTCGATCTATAATAAGCAGGACTTCAATCTATAGTTTTTGCCCTCATCTTTATAGTATAATTATTATTTGTTTCTTCATAATCATCTAATCTATCCTTATCAATTTCAACTTCAGCCTGAATAGGTATCCTTAGACCAAAACCATATGAATAATAAAAACTAATAGAAAGTTTTGCTAAAGTTTTAGAAACCCAGCAACAACTTACTCTAAGTCTTGTTGACCATTCATAGCTATGTTCTTCTCACAGTGTAAATCAATTTAGTAAATCTTTTTTATAAATTGCTACCTCTGGATTTAAATATCTTTCTTGTAAATCTAAACAACTATCTTTTTTAGCTTGATTATTACTATATATATCACAATAAGTAGGATCTCTTAGTAAATTTGTAGCAGGAACAGGAGCGTCATGAGCTAATCAATCATCTTCTGGAACTACTTCTTCATACATCATCATACCATATATATCAAAGATTTGAAGTATATCATTTCTTGATAGATTTATTGTACTAGGATCTTGTTTTAATGAGTTCGTATTTCATAAAATATTTACAGGTGGAATTAAAGAAAACTCTATTTTTTCTGAAAATTCAAGAGTTTTTTCTCATTCATTTATAACTCTTTCTATTTCTTCTCTATTACATTTTTCTGCAGTTTGTATTAAATCGTCTTTAAATTCTACCTTACATTCTTTTATAAGTCAAAGTATAGTTTCTTCTTCCATCTCTTCTGGAGTTTCGTCAAGATTGAAATCATTAACAAAAACATTATTTAACTTGTTTAATTGAGATTTTTCAAGTCTAGTTCAAGATTTTTCAATATCTTGAATTGATTTTGTAATAGTTTTATCTTTTTTAATATCTTCAATTTTCCCTTTTGCTGAAGTATTATTATAAATATGGGTTTTTATGTTTTCAAGTTGAGCATCGTTTGTATACTTTATCTCTGCTGTTTCAATTAATTGTATTCTATCAGGTAATATGTTTAGTTGGACATCTTTAAAGTCAATAGTTCAAAAATCAATACCTTGATTTTGCAAAGCTAGTTTTTTATCTTTTAAATCATTTATTCTTACAAATTTTTCATTTAACTTAAGAGAGTCTAATTTTAAATCTATACCATTCTCAAGTATAAATTTAGTTGGAAAACTCTCTTTTCATACAAAACTATGTTGAATAACTCAAGCATTTACTCATGGAATTATATCTACAAAATTTATTTTATATTCTCAAGCATTTTTATTTTGTATAAAATTAGTTGATATCAATCAAGTAGGTGATCAAATAATTGCTAATCATTCAGATGTTAATCATCAATTATCTTTTAAATAATTAACTTGAACTCCAGTTAAACCTCAAGTGACTAATTTGTTTAATATATTAGCCTTTTCTTTACTTGAAGCATTTTTTAATCAAGCTAATTCAGTTGTTGTAACTCACTTTATTTGTAATAAATATGTTAATCATTTACCAGTAAATCAACCATTAGCTAAAAGTTCTGTTAATGTTGCTTGTGTTATTCAAGTAGTGGCACTAAGATTAGTTCAATATAATGTTGGGGTTGGATTATATTTAGTTAAAGCAAAAGCTGTATTTCAAACTGATGAAATTAAAATTAAAAATATAGCTATTATTGATATTATTTTTTTCATATAAATTGTATTTAAAAGTAAAAATTTAATTATTTATTAATCCATGTTTGTCCATTTCTTTTTGCCAATGTTCTATATTAACAATAGATGTCTTTAAGCTCCATTTGTCTCATTCTTGTTCAACTGATATAAGTTTAGCAAATTTATCTTCTACTTTACATCACATTCATAATACACAATTTACAAACATGGCTCATTTCATATTTTCATCCATATTTCATTGCATTTCTTTCATTTGCTCTTCTGTTAATCACATAGATTGTAAATTTTTAATAACAGATAATGCACTTTTTCTTGGAGACATCTCAGATTCTGTAATACCTAAATCTTTAGCTAAAGATTCTGCTTGTTTTATAGCTTCATCATAATTAGAAGTTGTATAATCTAAATTAACAGCATCAAATCAATTTGATCATTCTTTTTTTATAATTTCTGATGTTTTTTCATTAAAATCAAGTCAATTAACTTTTCTAAGACCTACTTTTTTTGCCCAAGAAGGTATATCATCTTCTGACATTTTTTTTGTATTATTATCAATAACTTCATCCATTTCATTTAAATTTTCATCTAATTTCATCATTTGATTTTGAATATTACCAACTTCTTCCATTATTTTTCAAGCTTGCTCTGCTAGTTTTTTTTCTTCAGTTTTTCAACAAGAAGTCAAAAATATCATTACACTTATTAATACTAGAACAAAAATATTATTTTTCATAATATATAAAATTAAAATATAAAAATTAAATTATTTAACCAAATCACTAAAATTCACTTTTTTTGTACAATTTATACAAATGGTCTTAAATTTATCTAATATAGTTTCTTTTTTTTGAAAAATATCATAAAATCAAACTTTCTTTGTACATCAAATACATTTTACTTTAAACTTATCCTCTAATAACAGGTCTGGTGTTTTAAACACATCCATAAATGATATTGTATCATTACAATTGACACATTTAATTTTAAACAATCGCAAAAGAGAATCTTTATTTGTAATTGATAATACATTAGACCAATTAGAATATTTATCATTATAATAAGCTCTTACTTTGAAAAAATATATTAAAGAGTTTGTATCTAAATCTTTATAAAAGAAATTTTTACTATAATTATTTACATCAAATGATTTATATTCTTTAAAAGTAGATCATGTAGAATATAATAATTCATATTTTATGTGATTATATCATCTTAAATCACTCCATCAAACTAAATATGAATTATTTCAAGATATTTTTTCTTTTATAACTAAATCAATCTTTCAAATAGATTCTTCATCTTTAAATAAATCTTCAGCTATATTTTTATTTCTTTGATAACTAGATATTCCTCATCAACTAGAAACTGATTCTTCAGTCAGACTTATATTCATTGTATCATTATAAATTCAAGTTCTTCAACAAGAATCATGAGTCATTTCTGAAGAAATAACTATCATTTCTAATTCTATTTCTAATGTTATTGCTCAA
>JASFZI010000024.1:0-4245 GCA_045107135.1 Candidatus Altimarinota bacterium | reverse complement strand
TTAAGATATAGTTTTTATCACCTATCAATAAAAGAAGCCATACAAACATACCTAAAAGATCATGAGGAACTTTTTACACTAAATCAAGAAAAGCTAAAAGATGATGAGATACTTTTAGAAACAGTTATCAAGCAAAACCAAGATTATATAAACGGCATAGTATATTTAGATAAAAATAGTGATAGTTATAATTTTCTTGTAAAGTTGATAAATTATTTAAAAACAGATACCTCTTCTAAATACTATAACGAAAACTTTTTTCACATATATAACTCTATAACATGGTTCAATATCTTTCATAATCAGATTAGTTATGAAGATATGAAAAATGAAAATTATGCTTCTATTTTGACCACTACAGAATTATCAGATGAAAACAAAAATGAGATAGAAGAGTTTTTTATACATTTTGATAAGAAAGAACAAAAACATCTTTTTGAGATACGATATGCTTATGAATTAGCTTTTATCAAAGAGGATTATCAAAAGGTTTTAGAGTATAAAGATTTATATGAAGATTATATTAATCAGATATTTTTAGATATTTGTCTCAATATAGATAAGATTGAATATATTGAAAAATTTATTGAGTATAAAAATGATTGGTTAAATACAATAAATGATAACACTAAAGATATATTTATAAATATTATTCTACAACAAGAAAATATAAATGATAAATTTGATGAAGTATTAAAATTATTATCAGATAACCATAAAGCATTACTACGATTTAAAAACTCACCTATAGAAGTTTTAAAAACATATGCCAATACAAATTTCTTTTCAATACAAACAATGAGAGAATTTATTTTAAAAGCAAATAATCTAGAAACAGCTTTATATATAACAGAAGTTTTAACTGATAGTTTGGGTAAATCTGAAATTTTATTATTAATTGCCAACAAAACGAACAATACTTCAATTTTAATGCAAGTAATTGATATGGCAATAAAAATTAATAATGATGATGAAAAGTTAAAAGTGTTAGCCACTATAATTTATAAAACTAATGAAAATAAGATTTTCATAAAAATCTTAGATGCGGTAGAATTTAAAGGTAATAATTTTGCAAAATCAAAACTTTTATCAATGATAATTGAAAGAACAAATGATAATATACTTCTTAAAAAGATTATTAATATAATAGAAACTATAAATTCTAATAGTCAAAAATCAGCTCTCTTAACCAAAATTATTATGATGCTAAACGATGATAATATTTTTAAAATAATTATAAATATAACAGAAACAATTCATGATAATAGTCAAAAATCTGATGTCTTAGCTAGAATAGTTGCAAAAACAAATAATAATGAAATTCTTAAAAATATTAAAATATTAATACAAGATATGAGTGATATAGAAAAATTTAATATCTCTATTGCCATAAAGACAAAGACATTCAACACTGAGAGTTTGTTGGAGATTATTAATCATAGTAATACTACAGAAAAATTAGAAATTTTATTAATAATAATTGAAAGAACAAATGAACTACAAATTCTCACCAGAATCATAAATATAATAGAAACTATAGATTATAACTGGAAAATAATAGAGTTTTTATTGCAAATAATTAATAAAACAAATAATACTTCAATTTTAATGCAAATAATTGATGTTGTAATAAAACTTAATTACCAAGAGCTAAAAGTATTAGCCACTATAATTCATAAAACAAATGATAGTAGAATTTTTATAAAAATTTTAGATGTAGTAAAATTGATAAATCATCATGAGGTATCAGAAATTTTATCGATAATAATCGAAAGAACAAATGATCAAGAAGTTTTTACTAAGATTATAAATACAATAGGGACTATAAATTATTATTATATAGACTTAAGTTTCATAATTGAAAAAATAATAAGTAAAAATAACAATAACAATATTCTTAAAAAAATTATAGATTTAGTTAGCATTATTGATGATACTCAAGAACAATTAAAACTTTTAACTTTTATAGCTTGTGCAACTAATAATAAAAAAATCCTTAATTCAGTTATAAAATTAGCAGAAGACATCAATGCAAACACCAAGAAATCTGAAATTCTACTTAAAATTATTAAAAATATAGATGATATTATACAGTCTATAGTAATTGCAAAAAATATAAAAAATATTTATAATAGATTTGAAGCTTTTATTATAATAGCAACAAAGCATAAAAGGAATGACATTTTTCTTGAAGCATTAAAAACAATAAATAATATAGTTGATCCTAGAATAAAAAATGAGTTTCTAATTAAATTGGTTGATAAAACTAACGATGAGAAGATTTTCCACAAACTTTTAAAAATAGAATCAAAAGGAATTCTCTTTTATGAGAAATTTTTAATTGCATTAGTTAATAAAACAAATAATGAAAGTATCCTTGAAAAAATTTTAGAAAAAATAGACAAGATAATTCTTTTGGAAACTGAAAAAGATGAAGTTTTAACAACAATTGCAATCAAAACTAAGAATGATAAAGTTCTTAAAAAAACTTTACGAGAGATAAAAAATCTACATGAACCATTTGTCTATAGTAAAATAAAGTCAAGTATGCTAGCTAAAGAAGCTATAGCAAAAGATAATATTAAAGAAGCCACAGCTATTGCACAAGATATTTTTGATGATAGAATTAAATCAAAAACTTTAGGAGAAATTGCTTTAAAAAATAATAATGTTGAAATGGCAAAAAATATAAATGACAATTGGTATAGATCTAAGACTTTATCTTTAATAGCCCAACAAACCAATAATGTTACCATGTTGCTAATATTATTAAAAGATATAAATGTGGATACCCATAAATTAGAAACTTTATCTAGTCTTATTTTAAAAATGGAAAACCGAGAAATTTATAAAATCTTTTTTGATTTTGCAACTAGAGTAAAACATGATTACCATCGATATAAATCTTTATTAAATATAACTAACAAAACAAATAATGTTGAGAACTACTTCCGAATTTTAGAAATAATAGATACTTTAGATATTATGGAAGAAAAAGTAGAAATTTTATATCTTATAATATCAAAAACCAATAATAAAAATATCTTAAAAGATATATTTGCATTAATTATGAGTATGGATAATATAAAATATAAAATATATATTATGAAAGCTATTAGTTCAAAAGATTCTGAAATAATAAGGAGTAAATTATTTTACAACAGGTTAAATAATAGTAAAATTAATTTTTCAGATACTATTAATATCGTAACAAGTTTATCGCACAATGATATTCTCAAATATTATGGTATTTATTTTAAGAATGAAACTGCGAACTCAAGGCTCCTATTATTAATTGATACATTACAACAATTAATAAACAATAGTCAAGATAAAAAAGAAAAGCGGAAAAAATTCAATAAAATCAAAGAGCAAATTTTAGATGATGAAGATGTGCTAAATGAATTTATAGAAAAATATGGCAAAACATTAGACATAGAAGATGAAGATAGTTTTGATGATAAATTTAGTTTAAAAACTTTTGAAGAAAATAAGAAAATATTTGATGAAACATTTTAAAGAAAATATAGACAAGTATGCTGCAGGACTTGTATGGTTTGTAATGATTTTTACTATATTTTTAACATATACAAGGGATTTTATAGACCTAGTTGATTTTGCATTAAAATTAACTATGTTTTATTTAAGTATATCCTCTTTATATTTTATATTTATTAAAAATTTATCAGATAGGGATAGATTGATTAAAATGTATATTATTTACTTTTCTAGTATCTTTATTGTCTTATCACTTTTATTTTCTACAAATGAAAAAATAAACCAAATCAAGATAGATTATTGGAAAACAAAATTAGAATTTATGAAAAAAACAGATCAAAATATAACTAGTGCATATTCTTCATTGGAAAAATTATATAGCCAGTACTTAAATCAATATAAAACAGAAAAAATAACTGTTGAAAATTTACAACAAATTTCTGAAAAAAAATCAGCTCCTAGTAAAGCCACTATAACTATATATGAAAATTTATATATTACTTCCTTTATTATAATAACTGAATTTATGATTATATGGTTATTAGTGGAGTTTCACATAATGAATAAGTTACTTAATATAATAAAATATATTATAAAAAAGATTTCTAAGACAAAAGAATGACTAAAACAATAATATACTCAGATCCTCACGGATGTCTTGAAGAGTTCCAAGAGCTACGCATAAAAGTTAATCCTGCTAAAGATGATAAAGAGATAATAGTAGGCGATATATTAGATAGGGGGTTG
>JASFZI010000023.1:0-4137 GCA_045107135.1 Candidatus Altimarinota bacterium | reverse complement strand
TGCGTTCATCTTTCTTTGATTTTTCCATTTTCTATAAGTATTATATCATCAGCATGTTTAACTGTTTGGAGTCTATGGGCAATAATTATAACTGTTCTTCATTTGAAAAGATTATGCATAGCTATTGTGATTTGTTCTTCTGAAAAACTATCTAGTGCACTAGTCGGTTCATCTAAAATTACTATATTAGGATTTTTTAAAAATATTTTTGCTATAGCAAGTCTTTGTTTTTGACCTCAACTTAATCTAACTCATCTTTCTCATATTTGAGTATTAATTCATTTAGGTAAATCATAAACAAATTCACATTTCGCTAATTTTAAAATTTTATCGATTTCTCATTTTTTTAATTTTTTCTTAACTGAATAAGATAAATTATTTAGTATTGTTCCATCAAAAACAGATGGTTCTTGTGTTAAATAACCTATATTTTTATAGTAAGATTTTAAAGAAATTTTATTTATTTTTTGATCATCTATAAGTATATTTCATGAGGTAGATCTAATGTATCATGCTATAAGTTTTATTAATGTCGATTTACCAGATCAGCTGTTTCATACAAATGCAGTTACTTTTTCTCATGAAAGTTTTAAATCAAAATTTTTAAATATAAGTTTGTTTTTTGTATATCAAAAACTAAGATTTTCTATTTTTATTTTTCCCTTTATATATTTAAATTTTTTTCATGTAATATATCATTTTATTCTAGGAGTAGTATCAAAAAAATCCCATATTTTTTCTACATCAACAAATATTTTTGTGAACTCTACATATAAATGAATAGATTTAGTTAGTATCTGATCTAAAATATATAAAATAGACATTAACGCTACAAATTCTCAAAAATTAATTAAGTTATTTCATAATCACATTCAAAACATCAAAATAAGCATAATTTTACTTCCATCAATTAATATTTTTAATCAAATCTCTGTAAATATTCATAAACTTCTCATCTTATAGTTAAGACTCACATTATAGTCTAAAGCTTTTGAAATATCATTAAATTCTTCAATTCATTTTTCATTTTGTAAAATTTCAAACTTAGCCATTAATATTTTAACAAATCTTCTTGTTATTCAAATATTACTATCCCTTCTTTTTATTCTATATATCTTTGCTTTTTTTTGTAATACATAAGTCAAAATAAAAACAAAAATAAAAACTATCATTATAGCAAAAAGATAATAAATATTTATAAATCATATAAACATAAATCAAAAAATAGCAAAAGTAGCATTCGGTAAAATTTCTAAGAAAAATCTTACCACTAAATCAACCCAAGAATGCATTCATTTATCTATCATAGCAATAAGCTTTCCTGTACCTAATTTTTCTGTTTCATTATTATCTAAATATGTAAATTCTTTTATATATTTAGAATACATATATTTTCTATAACTTGGCCACAAAACTGCATATGTCCAATTTCTAGTAGTAATTAAAATTAGATAGTCAATTAAAACCAATCATATAAATATAAATAATAAAAAAATTGTCTCATTATTTAATCAATTTGATATACCATTTGTAATATCTTTAAGTAAATATACGGCAGTTACTCAAATCAAACTTCATAAGATAGAAGGGAACATTACTTTAAGTGATATCCTCTTTTCATGAAATGCGGGTTGGAAAAATCTCTTTAATATTTCAATTGATGTTCTTTTTTTGGTTTTCATATATTTTTTAAATTAACTTAATTTGTTCTATCAATTCAGGAAAAGTTTCATCTATAAAGTGTCCTCTATTCTCAAAAATATTATACTGTGAATTCGGAAATATTTTTCTATAATCTTCTAAATCTGAGAAAGGAACAACAAAATCGTCTTTACTTTGATAAAAAATAATATCATTTTCATATTTTTTTAGATTTAATAACGTTTTATCAAAATTAAAATTTCAGATAACATCTCAAGGACTATCTTTAAATGCTCAAGAAATAATTATAATTTTTTTTATCTTCACTGGAAAATTATTCTCTTCTAAATATTTAATTAAAAAAGTTCATCACATTGAATGTCATACTAAAATTATATCATTCTCTAAATATGGAAATGTCTTTTCAAACATTATTTTCCGTTCATTATAGTCTGCAAAATTCTTATTTGGCATTTTAGGATTCATAAGAAAAAAATCCTCTCATAAATCTGGAGCTAAACTATTCTTCCATTTTTTTGTTTTTACTTCATAAGGATCATATTCAAATTTATTCAAATAATCATTAAAATTGTTAAAATTATCTTTTGAGTCTCATCAATCAATAAATAATACTTGTTGTTTTTCCATAATTTTATTTTATTCAAATAATTTAGTCCCTATTCTAATAATATCTATTCATTTTTCTAGAGCAATATCATAATCTCTTGAAGTTCAGGCTGATATAAATCAATTTTGTAAATATTTAGTTTTTAAAGCAATTAATAAATCAAACTCTGCTTCTTTTTCTTCTCTTGTAAATTCTGCTTTTCAAATGGCAGAGAATCATATTAAACTTACGTTCTCCATTTCTCATATGATATCTAAAAATTCTGGTATTTTTTCTGGATTAATTCATCATGGTTTTGTCTCATCAACATTTATTTGTAAAAATATTTGAATCCAATTTCATTGTTTAGCACAAATATCTTCCAACTTTTTAAGATGTTTCATATTATCAACACTGTGGATAACTGAAGCATACTGAATTATATTTTTTATTTGTTTTGATTGTATATTTCATATAAAATGAACTTTTTCTCTTCCTAAATTTTTTTCTATTAATTTTTCTAATCTATTTTCTCAGAATCATTCTAAAATATCCATATAGTTTTCTTCAAGCTCATTTATTACTTCAAGTGTATCTTCTTTTTCTAAATATTTTGTAACTGCTAAAATTCTTGAATCAGTATTCTTAAATTGACTAAGTAATTCATTGTTTAATTTCATAATTTTATTTTATCCATATAAATGCTCAAAACCATCATTCTGAAAATCAATATTGTTCACTTTTTTTACAGAATTGTTAAAAAGTATAAAAGATTGTAAAGACAATGTTAAAAAGTTTTTTGTATTAATACATTAATTTATCTCAATTATCGTTAAGCCATTTTTTATGGATTTTGTAATCTCATGGATACAATTTTTTACTCATAGTATCAACTAAATCCCAAAATTTTTTTGAATGATTCATTTCTTTTAAATGAGCCAGTTCATGAATAATTACATAATCAATTGTTTTTATAGGAGCTTGAATAAGTCTAAAAGTAAAATTTACATTTTGTTTACTTGTACAACTTCCCCATCTAGTTTTAGCACTTGTAATTTTTAAAGTATCAAATTTTAATTTATTTTTTTCTGCAATTTCAAGAACTTTTTTTTCTATATATTTTCTTGCTTCTAACTTATAAAAAATAATAAGTTTTTCTTTAACTATCTTCTTATTTTTTTTATGTAAATGAAAATTTCTTCCATCAAAATATATATTTTCATTTACATCATCAAACTTTAGTTCATATTCGTCTCAAAAGAAATAAAATTTTTCTCACTCTTTATAATTTTTTAGTCTCTTTAATAGATTATTTTTTCTTTCCTCTACCCAAGATGCATTTTTATCAACAAAATCATTTATTGTTTTTTTATTTACAAAATAAGGAGCCTTAATAATAAGTTTCCCAGTTTCATCTATTTTCATAGATAAAGTTTTCCTAAACGATTTTATTATTTTCATATTATGATTTTATAATAATTTTAATTAAATTCCTTTAAAAGCATTTTAGTAGCATCAATCACATTTTTAAATCTATCAGATTGTAATTTGATTCATCAAAAATATCTAGTTACAACTACTATTGTATTTATAGCTTCTTCTCTTTGTAATTCTCTTAATATACAATTTCATGCTCAGGTTTCTCAATCATCATTTTTTCATTCTAATATACTCCCATTTTCAAGTTTTATTCTATACGAATAAGTATTATGAGTAGATTTTTGAAAATATTTATCTCTTCTAAGCTCTTTCATAAAACTTGCTATCTCTTGTTTAGTTTCTACAAATCATCATACAACAGTATACTTACTTTTTCTATCAACTATAATATTTTTTATAATTTTTCTTTTGAAAGTCGGTATTTTTCATCAAAAATCAAGTGATAATTT
>JASFZI010000022.1:0-10623 GCA_045107135.1 Candidatus Altimarinota bacterium | reverse complement strand
ATTTTTTTAAATGATATGTATTTGCTAAATCATCTTTAGTAATTACTTCAACTCAACCATCTCATCCAAAATAAACTTCTCAAACTCAATCTGGATGTCTATGTATATCTATATTTTTTTCAGTTTTCACTAAACAAAAATCAAAAATCTCAAGTGTTTTTCATTTTATATCATCAATTAATTCTAATATTTCACTTGGTAAAGACTCTAAAGAATTTTCTACCACTCTATTAATTTTTCATATTTTCACTCAATCTATACTAGAATGATCTTCAAAAAGTCATAATTTTTCAAATTTATCTTTTATACCTTCTAGGTCCTCTTTATTTTTAAATCAACATGGGTATTCTCATGTAACAACACTAGGAACGTCTATTATAAGAGGTTTTCCTTGTCCTGAATTAATATCAACCATATTATAACAAAGTTAGTTTTATAAAATATTTCCAATATATTAAATATTTTTTATTAATTGTCAATAGAGAAAAAAATTAAAAAAAATATATTTTTGGAATTGACTTTATTAGAGTTAAACAGTATATTATAAATATAATTTAATTATTAAATTTATAAAAGATGTGTTGAATTTTTGCTTATAATTGAAATAAAAATAGTATTCCCTTTCTAATTGAATGATTAAGAAAATTAGAGTATAGATGATATGACAGTGCTTGAATTTTTTGTGTTTCTAAATCATGAGATATATTTCTAGAAAAAGCTATTTGAAAAGTATCAAATTTAGCAAAAAAAGTTGGAAAAACGCAAAATAATGATATAGAATATATAAGTTGAATAGCTCATACTAGATGGGCTACTCATGGTAAAGTAACTATTGAAAATACACATCCACATAGTTCAGAAAATAATAGATTTTATGTTGTTCACAATTGAATTATTGAAAATTATATGTCTTTAAAGGAAGAACTTTCAAAAAAATATAAATTTTATTGAGAAACTGATACCGAAGTTATTGCTAAGCTAATAGAAAGCTTATTTGATTGAGATATTGTTTCAACAGTTGAAAAAGTGACAAAGAAAATGGTATGAGCTTATTCTATTGCAGTAATTGATAAAGAAAACCCTGATATACTAATTTGATCTAAATTAGGTAGTCCAATGATAGTATGAGTGTGAGATAATTGAGTATTCCTTTCAAGTGACATAAATGCACTATGAAAAGTAGCAAATGAATTTACTAGCTTAGATGACAGAGAAACTGTAGTTATAAAAAAATGAAAATTCAATGTTTATTCTAGTTGAGAAGAAATTAACAAAGAAATTGAAGCTATTACAGATGAAATGTGATTAGCTGATAAAGGTAAATATAAAACTTTTACAGAAAAAGAAATAAATGAAATACCTGATGTTTTGAGAAACTCTTTAAAATGAAGAATTAATTTTGAAACAAAAACAATAAATAATGAAACTCTTGATGAGCTAAATAATCTTGATTTTGAAAATATTGAAATAATTGCTTCTTGATCAAGTTATTATGCTTGAGTAGTTTGAAAAAGCTGGTTTGAAAAATTAGCATGAATTAAAACTGAAGTAAGAGTATCAAGTGAATTTTTATATGAAACATTTCTACCTAACAAAAAAACTCTTTATCTTTTCTTATCTCAATCATGAGAAACAGCTGATGTAAGAGAATCAATTAGAATGGTTAAAGAAAAATGATGTTTAACATTCTGATTAGTAAATGTTGTTGGTAGTACAATTGCAAGAATGTGTGATATGTGATTATATACTCACTCATGAATGGAGATTTGAGTAGCATCAACTAAAAACATTGTAGCCCAATTAGCAGTACTTTTATTAATGTCACTATCAATATGACTAAAAAGAGATTTACAAGTAGCTGAAAGCAAGAATATTATAGAAAAATTATGAGTATTGGATAAACAACTAGAGTGATTATTAGAAAAACAAAAATATTACAAAGAATTGGCTGATAAATATTCTAAATATAGCAATTTTTTCTTTCTTGGTAGAAACTTAGTTTATGGTACAGCTTGTGAATGTAGTCTAAAACTTAAAGAATTAAGTTATATCCATGCTGAAGCCTACTCAACTTGAGAATTAAAACATGGTCCTCTAGCACTTGTTTGACCAAACTTTCCATGTATAGTTATAAATCCAAAATGTTTAGTAAGAGATAAAACTATTTCAAACATAAAAGAAATAAAAGCCAGAAACTGAACAGTACTATGAGTTATTACGGCCTGAGACACTTTAAAAGACATTTATGATGATATTATAGAAATACCAAAATCTCATCCAATACTAACACCTTTCCTACCTCTTATACCTTTATGGATATTCTCAGTAGAAGTTGCTAAAAATCTAAACAGAGATATAGATAAACCTCAAAATCTTGCAAAAAGTGTTACCGTAGAATAATAACCCACTAAAAAAAGAACTTTTAAAAAAAGTTCTTTTTTTTTACATATAATATAAGAAAATTGCTACGATTATTCATAATATACTTCAAGCAAATGCTTCACTTGGAAGATGTCATAAAGATTCTTTAAATCTTTTTTCTCATAATCTTTCATTGATTGCTATAGCATGTTGTCATGCTTCATATCTAACATTTATAGCATCATATATAATAATTACCGTAAATGCCATTGCAATAGCAAAAAAATCTGATCAAATAGTGTGTTTAATAGCAACTGCAGTTGCTAATGAAACAACAACTGAAGAATGAACAGAAGGCATTCATCAACTTCATACAGCTCATGCTATATCAAGTTTACCTGTCTTTATTTTTATAAAAATTCATTTTATAAATACAGTCACCACAAAAGCTACAGCAGGGACTAAAATGAGATTTTCATAATAAATATTTGGTTCCATAATTTATGTAATTTAGGGATAATAATTTATTTGATACTATGTATTTTATATTCAAATTTACCTGAATCAGCTGTTACCTTTACTTTATCAGTTTTCTTTTTTCATAAAAGAGCTTTTCAAACAGGACTTTCATTAGAAATTTGTGGTACCTTTGCTAATATATCAGCTTCTGTAGAACCAACTATTTTAAAAATTTCTTTTTCTTTAGTACTAATATTTTCAATTTCTACAACTGATCACATATTTACTTTTTCTCCCTTATTCTTCGTTTCTTTAATAATTTCAACTTTTTTTAATTGATTTTCTAAATCAGAGATTCTTAGTTCAACTTGAGCTTGTTCATTTCTAGCATCTTCATATTCAGAATTTTCTGAAAGATCTCAAAAAGAAATAGCTTCTTTTAATTTTGCTGCAATTTCAACTCTTTTAGCATTTTTTAATTCCTTTAGTTCTGCTTGTAAGTTAACTAGTCATTCTTGTGTTAAAAAAATAGTATTAGACATATTTTCTATGGTTATTTAAATAATTATTAATTCTCTTCAGGTACAATTTTTAATGAATTTAGCTTGTCTCTAACTAAATTGTATTCTGTTTTTTTTATCTTCAATCAAAACACTACTCATTTATTTGATATAACAATTCTAACAAACCTGTCTTCTATATTTTCGCTTAAATTAATATAAAATGAATTATCTCAAAAACTATTCGTTTCATTTAGAGTGAATGGTAATTCATCAACTAATACAGAAAATATATCATTTAGTTCAGTATATGTTTTAGTTGGGAATAGATATAGAGTTAAATCTTTAGAATAATATTCAAAATAATTATCTGGATATTCATCAGTTAAATCAAATAAGTTAGAATTCATTTCTAATCTACTTAAATTATATATTGAGAATAAATTAATAATAGTTTGATAATTTTTTCAAAGTGAAACATCACTTTTAAGTTCCGTTGTATCTTTTAATTCAAATATTGAATCATTTTTAGTACTTAATTTTACAACTTCCGCTCATTCTAATATTTTTTTCTCTTCATCATTATCAGCAACTTCAATATTTGTAACTTTTTTTTCAATTATTTCATCTTCAGGTATTTCATCATCTAATTTCTTTTCATCTGTTATTTCCTTTTCTTCTAAATATACTGTTTGGTCAGTATCCTTAATTTTTTTTAGAAAAAATCTATAATCTTCAGATAAAAAATAAAATACCAAATTTACAATAAAAATAATAATCAAAAATATTACAAATCCTATTGTTTTTCTCATATTGCTTTTTTTTAAATAAAACTAAACTTTTATATCAGCAAATTCTAATTCTATAGGAGTATCTCTTCAAAGTAAGTTAACATTCATCTTAACAACTCATTTTTTATCATTTACTTCTACTATTATTCATTCATTTCACTCAAATGGTCATTTAATAATTAATGCCATATCTCATGTTTTATATTTAGTTTCAAATGTTTCAGATTGCTCTGCAATTTTACTTTTTAATTTAGCTAATTCTTCTCCAGATACTGGAACTGGAATATTTCAAGCTCATAAGAATCATGTAACATTTGGAGTATTTCTAACAATATACCAACTTTCATTAGTAACATTCATTTGTACTAGAATATATCAAGGAAGTATATTTTTCTTCTTTGTAACCTTCTCTCAACCTGCTTTAACTGATACAACGTCATGAGTTGGAACAAATACATCAATAATAAATTCTTCAAGTCAAAAACTTTCTCTTCTTTGAAAAAGTGATGATTTAACATTATCCTCAGTTCAAGAAACTACTTGAATAACATACCATTCTGGTTTATTAAGCATTTTATTTTAAATTTTATATAATAAATTAACCTATATTAAACTTTTCAGAAACAACATACCTTCTGAAAAAATAGTACTTGCAATAAATAAATATATTCAAAATAAAATTAGAATAATTAGAACAATAATAAAGAAATTTTTAGTTTCGGCTCTAGTAGGCCAAACAACATGTTTTAATTCTCTAGAAGAATCTTTGAAAAATTGTAACATAATAAGTAATAAGTAATAAAAAAATGCTACAAATAAAATTCTTGTAACACTTGTCAATAGGATTATATAAAAAAAAGCTAGTTAGTCAAACATAAATACCCAAATATGACTACATATTTTGATTTATTTATTAATAAATGATAAAATACAAATATAGAAGATAAATTTATATATTTTTCAGAAATTTATAATTAAAATAATAATATGATTTATTACCTGATTTATGGCCTAATTTTTATATTTTTATTATTTATAATATTTATATATTTATTAAATATAAAAATTAAAAAACTAGAAATAAAAATACTAAAACAATTTAAGGAAAAAAATAATCAGATACCTAGTATTTATGAAGCGACTAAGAAGTACTTAAATAAACATGATGAAATATTTAAAGAATCTATTAGATTAAAAAAGAAAGATTTTTCAGAAAATAACTTTTATGATAAATTAATAAAAAAATTAGATACAAATAAACTAATCCATAATGAATTAAATTTTATATTTAGAGTTTGTAATAAACATCCAAAACTAAATAAAGATTGAAAATTTTTATATATTAAAGATATTATAATAGATAAAAGTAGTGAATTAGGTGATAATCTCATGACCTACAAACAAATAACCAAAAAATTTAATAGAATAATTTTTTTAAAAAATATTACGATTATTTGACTCTTATTCCCTATAGAAACTAAAGATATAATAATATAAAAAACACACACTATTACTTAGTGTGTGTTTTATTTATTTTATATTTTCAGTATTTATATCTTTTTTAATTTATATTTATGCTTTCTTGTAATTAAATATAAAAATCACAGCTCAAAGTATTATTGATAAGATAAGCATTAATACGTGTTCTGGTCCTGTTGTAGGTAGTGCTGTTTGATTATTAGCTAAAGCAAGAGTTGTATTTTCAACTTCTTCAGCAGAAAGATTTGTTCAAATTAATGAAGTTTCTTCTTCTGGTGAAGCTGAGTTAAGTTCAACTGTTTCATTTATTTTTCTTACAGTAAAAGTTTCAATATTATCAATTCATGATTCTATATTTCTACCAGTTGCAGATACGATTGCAACAATAATAACTTCATATTGATTACCTACTTTCAAATTTCTATCTAATGTAACCCCTAAAAGTAAATCATTTTTTGGATTTAATTCTGTTAAAATAACCTCAAAAGTATCAAAATTATCAGATTTATTTACAACTTTAAATTCTCTCATTGTATCTTTTGAATTATCTAGAGGATTAGTAAAAGAAAGTTCAATTTTATTATATGAGATAACAGATACTCAATCTAATGCAAAATCTAAATCACTTCTTTTCGCTTGATCAATATTATTAACATCAAAAACTATTTCTTCTGAATATACACTTTCTTCTCAATTTTCATCAAGTGAAGTAACAGCAAAATAATAATTTTGTCATTCTTCTAATTCAGTAATTTCTACTGAATCTCATTCAACAAAATCTGAATAGTTTTCATAATCAGCATCAACTCATGATACTTTAGAATAATATACGTAATACATGATAGCATCCTCAAGTGGTTCCCACTTTACAACGACCGAAGTATCAGTAAAACTCTCTATTTCTACATCAGAGGGAGCATCTAAGGCAAAAGATTCAACAATTAGAACAAATAGTAATGAAACAAATCATAGAAACCTAAAAATACTTTTCATATTAACTAAATTATAAAATAAATTTGTCAGCATAATTTTTATGTATAAACTAAGTACAATAATATTTTAAATAATTTTTGATTTTTTACAAATTTATTTTAAATTATAATAACTTTTAAACATTTATACTTTATGAATTTAAAAAAAATAAAACCTGCTTTTACATTAATTGAACTACTTGTTTGAATGACTCTCTTAGCAATAATGGCATTAGTAACATCAAATTTAAACCTAAATAGATTAAGTACAAAACAAGAATTAGACATATTCGTAAACAATGTTAAATCAAATTTTGAAACTATTAGAAACAGTTCATTATTATGAAAATCAATTTGAACTGACCAAAATTTACCTGAAGAGTGGAAAATAGAATACTCTCTTTCAAATAATTGAACAATAATTAATAGTACTTTTGATTGAGATGACTGGACTATTTTAGGAATTGCTCCAATTTTTAGAACAGGTTTTTCTATAACAGAAATAAAATGTCTAGATCTTAATTGAAATAATATTTTCACTATCCCCTTAACATTTACATGAGAAATTTTATTTACATGAAATAAAATAAAAATGTGATCATATTGTGATGACGTTAAATCAAAAATATTAAAATTAACTATAAAAAATAAAACTGATTCAAAAATACTTTTAATTAATACACTTAATTGATTGTCTGAAATACAACAATAAAAAAAACCTTATTTAGATTTAAAAAAAGGTTTTTTTATTTTTTTAATATTACGCAGCCATTTTATTATTATAATCATCAGCTGTTGCTGCCATAATCTCTCAAGAAAATTCTTTTTTTCACAATGTCATTATATTTTCAATCTTTACTAATATATCATTTGCTGCAGAAACCACTTCTCTATTAGAAGATTGTTTTCTTATTCATTCAAAATGGCTTGATAAATGTCAAAGATGTTCATTTTTAACCTCTCCTACCAATAATTTTTTAATATCATCAGGAGTTGGATCTATATTTTGTAGATGTTCAAATTTATCAAAAGTCATGTTTTTATTTTTATTTTTGTAAAGTTCCAATTTGATTTCAGTATTTTTTATAAAAAGATTTTATATCTATAACTAAATCTCAAATTAGAATTTTCCTTTCTAAATCAATTTCTTTATGTATTTGTTCAAACCTAAAAGCTAAAATATCGAAATTATTTAATATATTTAACTTTCTATCAGGTGGCAATAATCAGAAAATCTGATTTATTTCATACCTATCTTTATCTGAAAGATTATATTTTTCAAAAAGCTTTTCTAAACGTGTATTCATTTAAATTATTTACTAATTAATAATATCACATTCTATTATACTTAGCAAAAAATATTAGCAAATTTTTTTATTTTTAACTAGACTTTTTATTTTTTTAGGTTCCCAGGACAGAAAGGATTTCTTCTAATGAAGTTTCTCAAAGGACAACCTTTAATAATCCGTCTTCTTTTACTGGAACCATTCAGTCTCACACAGCTTGGATTTCAAGCTGTAATCTAGATGCATTTTTTAACATTAACTCTTCTACTTTATCTGTCATTTCTAAAATTTCATATAATCATATTCTTCAACTATATCATGTATGATTACACTTACTACATCATTCATCATTTGATTTAAAGAGTTGTAAGTCTTGTTTGTTTTTTATATATTTTCACACTTTTCAAACTATATATTTTTTAATTTTGTCACTTGCATTATATGATATTTTACAATGAATACATAATTTTCTAGCTAGTCTTTGTGATATAATCATTCTTAAACTTGAACTGATTAATAATGGATCAACTCACAAATTAACAAGTCTTTGAATTGTATGAGAAGCAGAATTCGTATGAATTGTAGAAAACACTATATGTCATGTAATTGATGCTTCTACAGCTAGTTTTGCTGTCTCCTCATCTCTTATTTCTCATACCATTATTATATCTGGATCCTGCCTTAATAGACTTCTTAATCACTTTGCAAAAGTAAAATTAATACTAGGATTAATTTGAGTATGATTAACTCCGGTAATTCTATATTCAACTGGATCTTCTAATGTAGAAATATTTTTTTCAGACGAATCAAATTGTGATAACAATGAAAATAATGTAGTTGATTTTCATGAACCAGTAGGACCAACAGCTAAAATCATTCAATAATTATCTCTCAAATGTTTTTTAATCTTAACCATATTATATGGCATTATACCTAGATCTTTAAGCTTAGGTGGAGTGTCATCTTTTTTTAATAACCTAATTACACACTTTTCTCAATAAATAGTAGGGATAATAGATACTCTCATATCAATTGATTTTCATCAAAAAAGTTTATAAGCTATTTTTCAATCTTGAGGTAATCTGTGTTCATCAATTCTTAAGTAAGCCATAATTTTTATTCTAGCTATAATTGAATCCCTAATAGATAATGATATATCTTTATAATCAATAAAATTTCAATCAACTCTAAACCTTATATTCACTTTTTTTTCTCTAGGTTCAATATGAATGTCTGAGGCTTTTAATTTAAATGAATTTAAAAAAATATCATTTACAACAGCAATAACAGTACCATCCTCTTTTTTATCTCAATAAGAAACAATATTTAAATCTGAATCAATATGGGTTTTATTAATAGCTGAACTTCAGCTTGTTGTAGCAAACAAATCCTCTACTTTTACTTTCTTTGTAGTGGTCATTTTAACGGGTAATTTGTTTAGAATTTTCTGGATATCCATATATAATTTATAATAAAACTATAATTACTAATTATTTTATCATATTAATACCAAAGAAACAAAAAAACTAGCTTGACAAACTAGTTTTTATATATCTTTTTTCTCCATCATTGCAATTGCTATTTTTATTTCAAAATATGAAATCTTTTTACTTCCATTATTTTCTAGAATTTCTTTTATTGGTTTCAAGGGATTTGAAACTCAATCCAAATCATCTATTATTACTGTTTTTATAGCTTTTAAATTAGTAAAATTACTATATTTCATAATATCAGTTAAAACAATATCTCATAGCTCATAAAGCTTAACTATATGAGATTCAATTGTAATAGTCTTTAAATCTCTAGCTTCTGAAATTTCCTTTAAAGATTTTCATTCCTTTAACAATCTTGATGTTTCATTATATGTACCTACTTTCTCTGTTTTTACTTTAAGTACTTTTTTCTTTTTATATGTTGCACTTGATCATAATCTAATTTTTATGTAATGCTGTAATTCAGTATTATCGTCACGCAAAAAATCATTTCTATTTATTGCTACCCTTCATGTATCTGTTATTCATAAAAGTGGATATCTTCATTCTGTTTTACATAAATAATCTTGAGATATAAGAGCTTCTATTACAGCCTGAATTAATTCTGAAGTTAAATCTTCTAATGCTCAAAAATTTTCTCTCTTATGCATATTCCACTCCATTAATTTTGCATCTTTACTTCCCCGTAAAAATTTAGTCATCATAACAACTCAAATCTTTGCATCATTTTTTTTAACTACATCTAAGATAAGTGCAAATACAGAAGTATTAACAAAATCTTCAATTTCTTCTCATTCAAGATTTTTCTTTTCTATACAAAAATCACATGCTCAACAATTATCTGGAAGTGTAGCCAAATCTTCTTCATCTCAAAAATAATTCAAAATAAACCTTTTTCTACATGTTGGATAAAAAAGTAATTTTTTTATTTGTTCTAATTTAAAATAAGCCTCTTCTTTTAATAGCTTTTGACGATTCCAATCTACTAATAAGTTTGAGTGTTTTCTTTTTTCTTGAACTAAAGTTAATCATTTTCATCTAAAATCAGTAGTATTTATATTTTCAGAAACTCATTTTCTTAATATTCAGTATTTTTCTAATATTTTCAAAGCACTTCATACCTTCATATCACTACCAATTCATGATTCTGAAGAAATAGTATAATATGTTTTTAATATCACCTTTCATCTTCAAGATCACTCTTTTTCCCCTTTATAAAGAAAATCATATAATTTTAAAATTTCTTCTTTTGAAGGATAAGTGTTTTCTATAAAAAATTCTTG
>JASFZI010000021.1:0-4262 GCA_045107135.1 Candidatus Altimarinota bacterium | reverse complement strand
AATACCATCAATTCTAAATCTAATAACAACATAATCTTCAAATGTATCATAATGAACATCTGAACTATTTAAAACCAAGGCACCAATTGTTATATCAGTTAAGGCTTCATCAGTCTTTTGATTTTTAATAGCTCATTTAACTTTATCCTCTATTTTTTTAAATCTATCAGAAAAATATCCTTTTTTATCTTCTTTTTTAAGGATTTCTTTTTTTAGTAATTCAGACACTTTTTTAGGTTTTGCAACAACCATAACTTGTTTTTTCTTAGTTATAACTTATAATTTAAGTAAATTTTAACATAATTAACTATTTTATGCAAAAAACAGACACAAAAGCATCTATTTTAATTTGGGCAATCTTTTTAAGTCTGATTATTTCTGTTACTTTTATCGGAGTAAGCACTAAAATAAATAAAAATTTACGCAATGATTCAAATTTTGTCAGTCAAATTGAAATAAACAATCAAATAAAAAATATCCTACATAGCTGAAGTATAGATTCTAATTACAACAATACTTATCTAACTAATTGAGATAAAATTATTTTTGATCCAACAAATGTTACTATAGTATGATTAAAGCAATGAAAAATCCATATATCAAAAATAAATACCGGTAGTATCGTTAATATAACTCTATCTGAATGATGACCTATTAAATATATAAATAATTGATTAAAGTGATTAATTAGTAGCTTTGAAATCTTTCCTGTAACTTTCTGAGACCTAGAAATTGAAAATTTGTGATGATACTCAAAATTTAAAATTTCAACATCTGTTGAAATCAATTATTTATCAGCTTATAGAAATTATTTCATAATAAAAGAAATATGAAATAAAGAGATTATTAAATCTAAATGAAAAATTAAAAACTTTTAATTTGAAATATTTGTATATAATAAAAATTAATAACAAAATTTATGCACAACCAAATAAGTAGTATTCCTGGAATAAAAAAAATATTATATATAACTATTCTTTCAACGATTGTTCTTTTAAATAGCTTTAATACAGTTAACGCAGAAGAAAAATGTTTTTCTTATTCTAGCCTTACAGAATTTTCATTGTATAAAGAAAGAGTCTGATGTTTATGTGATAGATATAAACCAGATAAACCCTTAGTAGAAATAGAAAACAAGTTTGAAGAAATAGAATATAGTTATGATCTTCCTGAAATAAAATTGACACATAAGACTAATATGAATCTCATATACAAGTGTTGAATATTATCAACTCAAAAGAAAACTCTCGTAATAATAAAAGAAGAGTTTATTAATAAAACTCCTGATCTAATGGATAGATTATGACCGAAAATTGATAATAAAATCATAATCATAGACCTATCAATGACAAAATTAAAATGTATTGATTCAAGCGAAAAAAATGCAACTCTAAAATTGAATGTATTAAAACAAGCTACTTTTGAAACATGTAAATATATTAATTATCTAGAATATTTAAAAGAAACAAATTATGTTGTTGTAAACTTGCTTGAAGAAGAAAAAGAAGTCTATTCTTTAGATGAATTATTTGAAGCTGAAGATTCACAAAATACTGCTTTAGATACAGAAATAAAACATACATATAAAGTATTTCCTGTAGCATTCCATGCATATACTGAATATGAAAATAATATAGGTATACATTTTTTACTTGAGCTTATCAAAGAAGACTACATGATATTTAGAGAAAAACTCCATAAAGTATTAAATCCAATAAATCAAGTTGTATACAAAATTAGTAATGCAATGAGAAAAGAATAAAAAAAAGAAAATAAAAAAACCTCTCTCTTGAATTCTCTCCCCTTATCAGGGGAAAGAAGCTACAGAATATGTAGCCCCTTGCTCCTGTGAAGGAGTAAGGATTCAGGAAAGAGGTTTTTGTTTTAATTAACATATATATATCAATCTATTGATCTGTCATTAATAGGTACCTTACGGTAAGTTACCTCATTTAATCTTCTATAATTCATATCACTAACAATAATGTCAGTTGATGTTATATCCATTACAATTCATACATGTCAGTACCTAGGGTTATATCATCTACCTGTAAACTGAACAATTGCTCATAGAGTAGGATTTGTTCAAGTAGAATGTCATTTTGCCTTTGCATTTTTAATCCAAGCATTTGCATTTCATCACCAGTTTACATTTTTATATTGTCATACATACCGTGTACAATTTCACCAATAAAAAGTATGTTGAGGGGCTCTCCGCACAAGCTTATATCTATCTGTTTTACTTACATATTCACTTGAAGATTGTCCAGCAAAAGAATATCATGTTGTAGTAGTTTTTTTAGTGGTAGTCTTTGTGATTACTGGGGCCTTATATACAGGCTTAGGTATGATTTTTATAGCTCATGGAATAACTAAAACTTCTCATGTAATTAATTTTCAATCACTTCACAATCAATTTTGTTCTTTAATTTTTTCTTCTTCAATATCATATTTCATTGCAATAGTAGAAATAGTATCTCAAGATTTAACTTGATGGATTAATCAAGTCACAGGCGGTACTTTAATGACTTCTCATGGTTGAAGAGTATGATTCTTACTAAAATCATTTGCCCAATATATAGAATTGGTTGAAACTGCGAATTTGTATGATATAGAATAAAAAGAATCTCCAGGATTTACTTCATATTCTACAATTTCATTAGTTCACTCCAAATCTCTTTCATCATTGAGAATCGTGTTTACAGATATAAAAGAATCTGTAGATTCAAAAATAGGATTATTAAATTCATCATCAGTTTCTTCACTTCAAAAGTATGATTCAATTATTGAAGATTCATCGATATCTCATCTATAGAAATCATATCTTGATGTATTATAAATAACTGACGCTAAAGTTGGATAAATAGGGACAATTAAAAGAATAAAAAATAACACAATACCATAATGATGGTTTGACATCATAGTAGATTCGTCATCATTATTAGTTCATATATTTTCTTTAACTATTCTTAAATGTCTATTTAAACGAGCTTTAATATTAATTTTCGTTTTTTTATTCTTTCCCAAAATCTTATTTAAAAAGATAAAACACTTACTTACACAATTCTATTACGAAAAAATCTTATTTACTTGTTATATTATAACGAATAAATAAGATTTGCAAATTTTAAATTAAGCAACAGATAATACTTCAAGTTTTGTTAAATGAGCTCTAAAACCAGTATTTCTAGTATATCTTTTTTTAGATTTCTTTTTAAACACCCTAACTTTTTCTCACTTAAATTGTTCTAATACTTTCAATTCAACTTTTGAACCAGCTACTAATGGTGTACCAACTTTAGTTTCTTTCCCTTCTTCATCAGAAACAAGTAAAGCTTCTTGAGAAATAGTTGCATTAACTTCTTGATCTAACTTTTTAACATCAATTATATCACCTTTTTTTACAGTGAATTGATTTCATCCTAATTCTATAACAGCTATCATACTATTAATATTTTAAAAAATAAACTTTTTATATATATTTAAATCTGCAAAAATAAATATACCCCAGGGCACTCTCTCTTCCTCCGGAATTCACCTTGTATTTTTTATAATCTTTAAACCAAAAACAAAAAACCTAATTTCTTTTATTTTTACTCAAATGGTTGGGATGGTAGGATTCGAACCTACGCATAACGGAGTCAAAGTCCGTTGCCTTACCACTTGGCGACATCCCAAAACAATCTATTAGCCTAATTTTAGCGTGAATATTATATAAAAAAATAAGAAAAGTCAAAATTAATTTTACTTTTTTTTTAGTTTAAATACTATTTATATAATTAAATATTTTTTAACTATAAAAACATGATGTGATTTATTAGCTTTATGCAAAAAAGACCAAGTGATAATACTATAAGAATAAGTAGAATAATTTTCTGAGTAATTCTAATATGAACTCTATATTATAACCTAATAATTCAATGAGATGCTATACAGTCTTCCCTATTTTGGCAAGAATTATCTACTACTCAAATAGAATATGTTAAATATATTGCAATAGCTCTTTGAATAATCCCTATATTTATGTGAGCAACAAACGTATGTTTACTTAAAAAGAAATATATAAGAATTGTTCAAATTATTTTTGCTATAATACTATTCTATATTTCTTCTATAATAGTTGAATGACCAAGCCTTGACGTTGATTCATTAATTGCTATTATGTGATTTTTTCCTCTTATAGCATGAATCACTTGAAAATGTATCACAACAAAATGTATGAGATATGCTGAAAAAATAACTAAAATTAGAGTATAAAAAAA
>JASFZI010000020.1:0-12004 GCA_045107135.1 Candidatus Altimarinota bacterium | reverse complement strand
GAAAAATGAAAATTAACTTTAAATGATAAAAAAGAGATATCTTTTGAATTTGAAAATGCTGTTACTGAGGTAATGGCCTGGAAAATAGTTGAGGCGGCTAAACAGAAAGGAGTTAAAACTGTTATGTTATCAGGGGGAGTAAGTGCTAATACAAAATTAAAAAATGAGATTCAAAAATTAGCCGATAAAGAGGGGTTGAAATTTATTTATCCAGTTAAAAATTTGTATTGTATGGATAATGCAGCAATGGTGTGAATTAATACTTACTATAAAATTAAGTATTGAAAATTTGAGAATAAAGTAGGTGTTGTGAAAATGTAAAAAAAAGTAAGAAATATATTTCTTACTTTTTTTAATCTATTTGAATTCCTTTATTTTCTAAATATTTTAATACAGCTCATGACCAAGCATCATCATTGATTATTCTTTCTAATCTAGTTAATTTTTTTTCTAGTTCTGAACCTTTGGTTAATTGTCTTATTATATTATAAGTATAGGTAGAACTAATATTTTTTCTTGATAATGATTCTTCATCTATTTCTAATTCATTTATTAATCAATATACATTTCACTCTCTTAATAAATTATTAAGAATATCTATGGTAGGTAATTCTAAATCTTTTTTTTGTACAAATTTAATAAATTCTTTTGTATTTTCTAGTGTAAATAATCTTCATTCTTTTTTTAATTTATCAAAAATTGGTGATTTTTCTTTGTCTGTTAAATCAATTCAAATTTCTTTTACGTCAAGCATTCCTTTGTATTGAAATTGTTGCTCAACTACATTTCAGCCTTTTAAGCTTAAGAGTAATTTTATATCTCTATATCAAGAAGATTTTTTAGGATCACTTATAGGTTCTCATATTAAATCTATAATAGATACATGAGTAATCTCATCACTTTCAACTGCAAAAGAGATATATTTAACTATAGCTGTTGTTAAATCATTTATATCGTTTTCCACTATTCTTAATCTAGTTAAATCTCAAATTAAGGTAAAATCTCAAGAATATAATTTGATTAATTTTGTAAAAGCTCTTGTAAAAGATTTCTCTGGTCAAAATCAATCAGCTTTTATTTCCTTTTTTGTATCACCTAATAGTGGAGAAAATAATTCTATCAAATTTTCTTTATCGTTATTCCCAATTAGGATCATTTCTTTAAGTTTTTTTCTTTTATGTTTTATATATTTTAAGGCTTCGGCAAGATTTTTTATATTATCTTTATTTTTTATTTCTAATTTTTCTGTATTTTCAGGAACAATTTTATATTTTTTTAGTAATTTCAGATATTCTTTTTCATTAGTATCTGTAATAGAATTATTTTGTAAAAGATTAAAACATAAATCAATTCACGAATTTAACCAATCATTTATTCAATTCATTTCATTGTCTAGATCTGATGATGTCTTATGATATAATGATTTTGTAGGAATGTATAAATCTGTTAAATCTTTTACTAACCTATTTGATTTTCATGTATGAATTGAAGTTTCTAGTAGATCAATAGGTCATTTTTTATATCACTTTAATATACTTTTTAATTGTTCTGGAATTGTTTGAACAGAAATATTATTCAATCTTCATCCTGGTTTGAATTCTAATTTATCACTTTCTAGTATTCATTTTTCTTTTAATTTTTCTGATATTATTTCTATTACACCATAGGGTTTTTCTCTAATACTTTTTATAGATTCTAATTTTTTAATATAGTCAGAGGGGGCTTTTAATTTTTTTATTCATAGTTCAGTATTTTTTTCAAGTTTTCTTATTTTTAATAAAAACCTCCACCATATTATTATTAGGTTTAGGTTATTAATATCATTTTTAACAAAATATCTTATGCTAATATTAGCTTTTTCTAATCATTTAATTTCACGAAATTGAGCAAGTACAATATCATAATCGATTCAGTAACTTTGAGTAAAAAGATAGATTAATTCTTCATCTAATTCGTCTAATTGTAAGTATTTTGAAATTATTAATTTTCAATCTTTTCAAATTATTTCTGAAAACATTAATTCGTATTTTTGGTTTTCAGGAGTTGTGTCCCATTCATCAAAATCAACTTCATCTAAATCTAAATCATCAATCTTGCTTAATGTTTTAGGGATTTTAGATTTGGCAGTTTTTTTCTTTAATATACTAATTTCCTCTTCTAATTTTTCAAATTCAGATTTTTTTCACCCATTAATTATTATTTCTAATAATTGTTTAAATAATTCTATTAATTTTTCTTCAGATTCTTGAATATTTTTATCTTGTTTATTATTATTTAATGTTATTATATTTCATTGTATAAGCTGTGCATCTACTTCGTTTAAAAAATTTGGTTGTTTAAGTTTAGATGAAAATGTATCAGTAAATGCAATATTTGCTTCTTTAAAAATAAAGATACTTCAAAAGATTTTTTTTATAATATCTTCAATTTGATATAAATTATTACCTAATGATCCATCTGAATCATACCATTTTTTAAATACAGTATATAATTTTTTAAATTCTAATTTATATAGTTTTTCAATTTCTTTTCCAACTTTATCTAGACTACTCATTATTGTAATATCTTCTCATTCAGACATCACTTTTCTGAAAGTATTTCTATATGTAGTTGCACAAATATGATCAGTTAAAAGGGAATACTCTTCATCTGTATTTATGAAATTACTTTCACGTTTTAAACTTTCTATATTTTTTTGTTCTTGTCTTTCTAAAATTTTCATATTTTGAGAAACAGATTCACGTAATGATGAAATTGCTTTAATGTCTAATTCTAATAATTTATCTAATTCTCATAATCTTATTTTTTCTCAGAATATAAAAATAATATAAGAATATTTTTTTAATAAATTTAAGATTAAATTTTCTTTTTTAGGTGTTAATTCTTCAGAACTTATATTTTTTCATAATAGTCCTTGTTCAGCTTCTAATATTTTTAATTCTTTTCTGATTTTTGTAGTTAATATAGGTAGATGAATAGGAAAATATTTATTAAATTTTTTATTGAAGTTATCTATATTAATTGAGTTATCTCAATTAATATATTTACTAAAAATAGATATCAAATTTCATTGTTCAATATTTTTTAAATTGAATAGAATATATTTACTCATATATTTACCTATTTTCTCAGCATCTAATGATTGAATCTCTGATTCTCATCACTTATCAATAATATCTAAGATTCTTCATGAAATTGAAAAACGTTTTTTATTAATTTCATTTTCAGGAATATCATTCATTCATAATGCAAATTTTTCTTCCATCTGTAAAGAAGAGTCTATTATGTTATCATCCTTTCTTCTATTTTGAGTATTATTTCATCATTCTCACATATATTTTTCACTTAATTATATATTTTTATAATTATAGCATAAAATTATAAAAATAGAAAAATTTTTTACAAAAAAACTAGAAGCTATGCTTCTAGTTTTTCCTTTATTTTAAGATTATCTCTAAGATAAATGTTACCTCTTTCAGTTAATATGTTTTTTATTAATTTATCTCAGAATTCCAGTCTGTTATAAAAATCTTCTGTTGTTATAATAGCATATTTAACTTTTCTTCAATAAAAAGTTGCAGTTAGAAAATTACTTAAGTTTTCTTTGTCTATTTCTCATATTAAAAAAATATCAAGTATGTTTTTTGAGTTTGTTGTTAGTTTTGTTTTGATAGCATCATTTATAATTACAAGCTCTAGATTGGTTTGAGGTTTAAAATATTCTTTAATTTTATTTATAGGGTTATAGGTTTTTAAGAATATTTGTACGAATTCATCAAGTAAATAAAATTTTGTATTCACAAAAAATATTTTCTTTTTTAATTCTGATTTGTGTTTCAAAATTCAAAGATTACTTAAATTATCTAATTCTCTTTTTATAGAATTGATTTGTTCGTTTAAGTCTCTTGATAATAATCTCATATGAAATCAATCATTATTACCAGATTCATATTCTAAGAAAAATTTTTCAAGTAACTTAGCTCTACATTTTGATCAGAATATTTTAGATATTTCTAATTCTTTCATTAGGACGATATTATTTTTTGTATAAATTATTTAAACACTGATTATAATTTAATTAAATAGAGTCAAAAATCAAACTTTAATTGATTTAATGCTATTTTTAATTATATTTTATTTAATATTTATTTGTAAATTTAGTTAAAAATGAAAAGTATAAAACAAGAGTTGGAGGATAGATGATTATTATATCAATTTTCAAATGAAAAAATGTTTGATCTTTATGATAAAGGTTGAGAGGCTTTTTATTGTGGATTTGACCCTACAGCTGACTCGCTACACCTTTGAAATTTTATTGGATTCATGGTTGCAATTCATATTATGAGAAGAGGGAATAAATATATAGCTTTAACAGGTTGAGCAACTGGTATGATTTGAGATCCAGGATGAAAAGATGCTGAAAGAACATTTTTAACAGAGGAAATTTTAGATGATAATCAAAAAGCTATAAGTAAACAAATTTCAAATATTTTAGATAACTTGAAAGGTTTTACATGAGAAAATTTTGATTTTTGATTTGTTAATAATAAAGATTTTTATAAAGATATGTGATATTTAGATTTTTTGAGAGAAGTTTGAAAATATATTACTATAAATAATATGATATCAAAAGATACTGTTAAAAAAAGAATAGAAGACCCAAAACAATCTATAAGTTATACAGAGTTTTCATATATGTTATTGCAATGATATGATTTTTCAAAGTTGTATAATGATGATGGTCTCAAATTACAAATTTGATGACAGGATCAATGGGGTAATTTAGTTACTGGTACTGAGCTAATAAGAAAAAAATATGATGCAGAAACTTATGTTCTTACTTGGCCATTAATCACAGATGCAACAGGTAAAAAATTTGGTAAATCAGAAGGAAATGCTATGTTTTTAGATAAAAACAAAACTAGTCCATATTTTATATATCAATATTTCATGAACACTAGCGATGATGATGTAGAAAGATATATGAAAATGCTTACTCTTATTGAAACTGAAGAAATAGATAAAATTATTGCTAAACATATGCAAGTTCCAGAAAATAGAGAATGACAAAAATTACTTGCTTACAAAATCATAGAAATAATTCATGGTGAAAAGGAAGCAGATTTAGCTTTAAAAATATCAGACTTTATGTTTGGTTGAGCAGATAGATTAGATGTTTTAAAATCTTTAAATGAAGAAGAAATAGATACATTTCAAAATGCAATGTGAGGTTTTAAATATAATGAAGAAAATTTGTTTGAAACAATAGTTAAATCATTATTAGCTAAATCAAATACTGAGGCTAGACAAGCTGTACAATCATGAGCAATATATATTAATGAAGAAAAAATTTCAGATTTTAATTATGACTTTTCAGATTCTTTTATAAATAATAAAGTATTACTTATTAGAAAGGGGAAGAAGAATTTTAGAATTATTAAAAAATAAATATTAAAATAATCAAGCTAAAAATTAAGAAATTCTTAATTTTTAGCTTTTTTTGAGTATAATGTATTATATTATTTTTATTAAAATATTTTTACTTATGAATATACATAAAAAAGCTTTTACTTTGGTGGAATTAATAGTAGTAATTACTATTTTATCGATTTTATGAACAATAGCTTTTATATCATTACAATGATATAGTAAAGATGCAAGAGACTCTACAAGAACTTCAGATTTAAGTACAATGAAAATTTCACTGGAATTATTTCATTTAGATGCATGAAAATATCCTGAAACAACAGATGGTTTAGCTGTAACATATTCATGAACAGAGGTATGGACACAATGAACATTTTGAAATATAACGAAAAATAGTGTTGATAAATTAGATAAAATACCAACAGATCCACTAACAGGAAAAGAATTTACATATTCAATAACAAATAATAAACAAGAATTTTTATTATGATGATTAATGGAATGAGGAGATTATGCATTAAATAATTTATTATTAAATGATGTAAATGCATGAGATACTATGGCTACAGCAATAGTTACAGGTAATTATAATAGTATAATGAATAAAACTCTTACATGAGTGGATTGTGCTATATTATCATTACCATCAATAATTACTTCAATAGAATGAGAAACAGATTTGGTTAATATAATAAATAGTGGATGATTAGTATATAATTGATATAATAATTTACCTTCAAATTATACTTCTAGTAAATTCAAAGTAGATTGATGATTTGATTTTCAAACAGCAAAATTTGTAGCATATTCAGATTCAAGAAGTTGTAGTCCAATATATGACGCAAACGATGATACAGCAAGAATAAGTCTAATAGAATGATTGAAGGCTGCATATAGCTGAACAATAATAGTAAATGAAGGTGTTATAAATAATATAGTAAATATCGATATCTGAGATACAACAGCAGTAGCAGTCTTATGAAGCACTTTGGTTAATAATAATTTGGGATGAAGTGTTGCAAGCTCAGATACTGAGGAAGATGGATGAGGAGCATCAACTTGTGTTGACATAAACAATGGACTTATTTGATTATGGCATTTTGATTGAGATTTATTTGATAGTTCAGTATCTGCAAATGATTGAATTAATTCATGAGCATCTATAAATACAACATGATGACTAATAAACTGATCAGTAACTTTTTCAGGTGAGCCTACGGATATAGATATACCAAATTCAGCTGAATTGACATTTGGTAATGAAACCTCAGATATTCCATTTAGTATATGATGATGGGTTAATACATCAGACGTTACTAATTTTAGAATAATCGGAAAATGAACAACTATAAGTAATACTGAATATGTATTTGGATTTGGTTCAAATGATGTTTTATATTTTGCTCTTTATGATAATGATTCAGGTAATATATCAAGATTAGTAACTGATAATCCATTTACAAGTTTAGAGAATTGATGGCACAATATTTTTGCTACTTATGATGGAACATGAATTGTATGAAGCATAAATATTTATGTTGATGGTGTATTAATTACATTATCAACTCATTCAATAGTTGGCTCTTATGCTGCTATGCATAATGATGGTTCTGTTATAACATTATGATCATGGCTTAGGGGTGATGCAACTTGGAAAAAATTTTCAATAGGTGATTTAGATGAGTTATCAATATATGATAGGGAATTAAATATAACGGAGATATTAGAAATTTATGATTGAGGAATAATATGAAAACCAATTTGTAATCCGTAAAATAAAAAAGTTAAGAGAGTTATCTTTTAACTTTTCTTTTTTTAAGACTTTTCTTTTAACAAGCAATACTGTTTTAGTTAAATACATTAATATTAATAAAATTATATATGAAAAAAGTTATGTTTCTAATTATAAGTATATTTATTTTTTGAAATACCTATGCATTAACTCCAATAGAATTCCTAGATAAAGCTCCAACAGATTTTTCTCCTGGATGTTATGAATATTATAATAAAATTGATAAGAATATTGTTTGAAGTAAGGATGCAAATTATTTAACTTATAAAATAAATATTAATAATATTTATGATTTGGCAATTATTCAAAATTGATATGTACTTCCATATAAATTTTATTCCGAATCAACTAATGATATTTATGAGTTTGAAGATAATATATGATTAAATAGCAAAAGTTTATATGATTATAACTATAATACATATGAAGAAATAAATTCTAAATCTCAAAATGAAATAGTATTAACTTTTGATGAAGAGTTAAAAAGAAATAATTTTTCATTTTTATTTAATTATAGATCAAACAATTTTTCTCCAGAATATTATATAGGTGATGATAAAATTAATTGGAATAAAATTAGAAAAGAGGATATAGTGGATTTTAATTTTAAATATTTAAAAATTAATTTTGTTTCTATAACAAAGGAAGAATATTTAGAGAATATAAAAATATATGAGCTTTCTTTTTATAAAAAATCAAAGACTATTTTAATAAAAAGTTTTTTTGATGATGATGTGAATATTTATTCAAAGAATAATTGTTTAGAAAAAAAATATTTTTTAAATAAATCTTATAATGATTTTTGAATTAGTAAGAATACACAAATTATTAATTTAGATATTGAAAAAAATCCTTTTTATAATGTTTATTTAAGAAAAGATATTGATAAAGATTTTATTGAAGATGATGTAGATAATTGTAAAACGATTTATAACCCGACTCAACTGGATTCAAATTCAGATGGATTAGGAGATGAGTGTAGTGATGATGATAAAGATTGAATAATTTGAAATAAGGATAATTGTATAAATATTTATAATCCAGATCAATTTGACATAAATATAAATAAGGTATGAGATGTATGTGAATTCGATAAAGATAATGACTGAATCTTTGATGAACTTGATAATTGTATTATAGTAAATAATCCAAATCAATTAGATAAAGATAAAGATGGAATATGAGATTTATGCGATAATTGTGAACTTTATAATCCTAGACAATTTGATATTGACTTAAATATGATATGAGATAAGTGTGATGAAGCTGAGAAAAATTTATTAGATAATGATAAGGATGAGGATAAAATAATTGATTATAAGGATAATTGTAAAGAAGTGTATAATCCAAACCAATTAGATAAAGATGGAGATGGGAGATGAAATTTATGTGATAATTGTATAGATATACAAAATTCAAAACAAGTAGATGAAAATGAAAATGATGTATGAGATATGTGTGAAGATTCTGATGGAGACAATATACTCTGATATTTAGATAATTGTATAAGTGTAGCTAATTCAGATCAATTAGATTCTGATAATGATGGAGTATGAAATTTATGTGAAGATGATGATAGAGATAATATTATTTACAATCTTGATAACTGTCCATATGAATATAATCCAGAACAAATAGATATAGATAAGGATTGAATATGAGATAAATGTGATAAAGAAGATAATAGGTATATTGAATCAAATTCTACGTTTTTCATTTGATTATTATTGTTTATAACTTTGATATTCTGAACTTGAATATTTTTTATGATTAAAAAACTAAAATAATACTTCTTTATAAAATAATTATGTTTGCATTACTAAATAGATTTGCTTGGGTTATAGCAATAGCAATTTCTTTACAATTTTCATTTTTTGTAGATAGAGATGGCCCATTTGATGAAGGATGATTTTGGATGTTTTTTATTACTTTATTTATAATAAAATTTTTGATTCTTCCTTGAAGATATATAGAAAAAAGATTAAGTTTTTTTGCCGATGCTTTGGAGAAAAGACCCCTATCTTGAATTCTTTCCCCTTGACAGGAGAAAGAGGCTACAAAAATAAATAAAAAAGAAAAAGGACAATTTAAAGAAGAAGTTAAAGAAAATGATTTCAGATATGAAAATATATCAGAAAAAGTTAAAAAACCAATTAGAACTAAAGTCGTTAAGAAAAAACCTTCAAAATTTGCATTAGCAGTGAAAGCTTTTTTTTCAGAGAATATACTTGCTAAATTAGGTTGAATTTTTGTATTTTTGGGAGTATTATTTTTGCTTAGTCTTGTTTATTCTGCAATTTGACCAATCTGAAAACTAATAATTTGATTTGCAATTTGATTTAGTATTTATTTTGCATGAATATTGTTAGAAAAAAAAGGTTATGATAATGAATGAAAAATATTGCTTTGAGTTTGAATATTAATTAACTTTTTAGTTATTTTATCATGAAGACATTTAATATGAGGTAATGTAGATAATAATATTCTTACAACATGAACAACATTTTTATTCTTAATATTTAATACTGTTTTTGCTGTTGTAACTGCTCTTGTTTACAAATCAAGAACATTGTTATTGTTTTCATTTATTTTTGCCTTTATTAATCCATTGTTAGTGTGAGGATCTTCGGATAATCCTTATACACTTGTTTGATATAGCTTGATAGTTGCTTTTGGATGATTGTTTATATCACTAAACAAAAAAGATTTATCGTTGGCAATTTGGGTATTTGTATTATCAAATATTTTGTTTTTAATTGCTCCTACTAATTTAGATATTCATTGGATTACAAAATTAGTATCAAGCGCTATAATATCAATTTCGAGTATACTTATTATTTATAAATTAAATATAAAAACACTACCTTATATTTTTGTATGATCATATATATTTTTAATTTTATTACTTTGAAGTTGAAATTCATACATAAAAGAAACTACTAGTTTTATATCATATATGCTAGCTATAGTTTTATATTTTGGTTTATGAGTTTATTATTTTTTGAAAACAAATTTCAGTTCATTAATATATGTTTTATTTGCTCCAATATTAATAATACTATGACTAAGTTTTACATGAGGGTTAATAAGTATTGTTTTGAGTCTTGCTATAATAGTATTAATATATTTATTATGATTTAATTTTATTCAATCAAAATTACCTCCTTCTTTAAAATATATATTTTTTGGAATATTGTGAATCTATATATTTTTAACAAATTCCTTAATAAGTTTAGAAAGTATCAATTTAGATTTACCTAGTTTTATTACAGTATTAATAGTATCATTTTTATTTATTTTTACATCATATTATTTGAGTACAAAGAAGAATCTAAAATTTTTGTATAGCTTATGAACTATCTGATGAATATTAACTTTAGCTCCTATAATAGTTATAAAAAATATAGAAACACCAGCTATAGTTTATTTATCAGTTGCTTGAATACTTTTATTTGCAGTATCGAATTGGATATTACCTTTTATAAATAACAATTTAATAGAAAAAAAAGAAAATTTAAAAAATCTTGTAATAGCAATGATATCATGATTATTATTCTTATGATTTGAATTATTTAATTATTGAAATGAGTATTTTCCTTGAGTAGCTATGGGATTTGCTTTTGCAATTCTGGCAATAATATATTTTATCATGGCATATATGATGATGAATAAAATATGAATAGAAAAAGTAAAAAAGGATGATAGTTCAAAAAATATTATTTATTCATATATATGAGTTTCGCTTTCAGTATTTTCTCTGGCTATTGCTCTAATATTTTCTAACTATCCAGAAATAGTAAGTGCTGTATGGTTATTTGAGGCAACTATAATGTTTTATTTTTATAATAAAACTATGGAAGTTAAAATCTTTGTCGCATGAATTATATTATTCATGGTTTGAATATTTAAATTATTTAATTTAATAGATTTAGTTAATTCTAAAGATTTTGTATTTTTAATACCTTTCTTATTAATAGCTATATCTCTTGTATTAAATGTAAAGTTTTTGGATTTTGTAAATAATGTGTGAAGAAGAGTATCTCATGATACATTACATATTCTTTGAGTATGAATACTTGCAATACTTTTACTTGAAATAATACCAAGTACATGACATGGTTGGAGTATACTTTGAATAACAATATTTATAAGTATTTCAAATATAATATATTCATATTATAATTCTAAAATATTAAAAATATTTTTTATTGTTTGATTCACGGGATTTTTATTATTACAAATATTGGGTTTGGATTCTATACTTTGGAAAATTGATAAGGATGAGATAGGGTATTTAAGAATACTGCAATATCTTTCTACTGCTTTATTATGAATGAGTGTAGTTTTATGGAATAAAATAAATAAACAAATAAGTTTGAATATATTCGTAAATTTGATATTTGCATTATACTTGTTAATTATAACTTCACTATATGTTTACGATATATTTAATACAACATTTGCTGTAACTATATATTGGTGAATAACTGCTTCTGTTTTATTATTTAATGGTATTGCAAAGGATAAAATAAAACTGAGAACAGTTTGATTGTATTTAATTATTTTAACAAGTCTTAAAATATTTTGATATGATATATGGTTTGGAATAGATGACGCTATATCAAGAGTCGTTGCTCTTATATTTATATGAATACTATTTATTATTATATCAACTAGATATACAAAAAAATATTGAAATAATATTTCATGAGAGTTTAATATAACTAACTTAACACAAAAAATAAAAAGTAAGAAATAGAAAAAGAAGACTTATAATTATAAGTC
>JASFZI010000019.1:0-6757 GCA_045107135.1 Candidatus Altimarinota bacterium | reverse complement strand
TTTTATCTCTTTTAAAGCTAATAGCATCTCTTTCATTTCATTTTCATCTAGTTGATGAGTATTATGCGAATGATAATCTTGTGCTTCAGTTATAACTTCACCCTCTTCAAAGTACTGACCATAGTTCAAATCTCTGCTATCTGAAGGAATTCTATAATAGTTGTCCATATCAATGGCGTTTACCATCTCTTCTCTAGTAAGAAGTGTTTCGTAAAGTTTTTCACCATGCCTCGTTCCTATAATTTTAATAGTATGATTTGGTTTATTTAATAAATTAGTTAATGTATTTGCCAAAAGTTCAATAGTAGCAGCAGGTGCTTTTTGCACAAAGATGTCTCCATTTTTTCCATTTTCAAATGCAAACATAACCAAATCAACAGCGTCATCTAAACTCATCATAAATCTAGTCATATTTGGGTCAGTTATCGTTATCTCTTTATTGTTTCTTATTTGATCTATAAAAAGAGGTATCACTGACCCACGACTTGCCATTACATTACCATATCTAGTACAGCATATAGTAGTCTTTTCTTCAAGATTTCTGCTCTTAGCAACAGCAACTTTTTCCATCATTGCTTTACTAATACCCATCGCATTTATAGGATAGACAGCTTTGTCAGTGCTAAGCACAATAACCTTACTTACACCGCATTTAATAGCGATATTTAAAACATTTTCTGTACCAATGATGTTTGTTTGCACTGCCTGCATAGGATAAAACTCGCATGAAGGCACCTGCTTAAGTGCCGCTGCGTGAAATATAAAATCAACACTTTTAACTGCATCTTCTAAAGAGTTGATATCTCGCACATCCCCAATATAAAATTTTAGTTTTTTATTATTGTATTTTTTACGCATATCATCTTGTTTCAACTCGTCACGAGAAAAGATTCTAATCTCTTTTATATCCGTATCTAAAAAGTTACGAAGAACAGCATTCCCAAATGAACCAGTTCCACCTGTGATTAGTAGTATTTTATTTTTGAACATCTTCTACCCTCTTATCAATTTATTTATTAATGTATCAACTTCATTATTAACTAGCCCTACACTTCTTTTATGTTTTTTATTCATATAATTTTTTATTGTTTGTGCGCATATTTTAGCACTATCTACATTAAATACCAATGATGGCTCCACAACTTCATATACATACTCTAAATCAGCAGCAATAACATCTAAACCCATATTTACAGCTTCAATTAAACCTAAACCAAATGTCTCTTCTTTTGATGGAAAAATCAAACATTTACTTTTAGCATACAAATTACAAACTTCATCTTTAGGTATTATTCCAAAATTATTAATTTTTACAACTCCTAAACTATTAATATAATTGATTTTATCAATGAGTTCTATCTTTTCATCTTCAATAGTAAGTGCTAAATTTACACTGATGCCTTCCTTTGTTAAAATTTCCATAGCATCAAGTAGAAGTAAATGATTTTTGTGTGGATGGGCTAAAGATACATAACAAAAATCATATATTTTATTTTCAAAATTATAAGACTCTTTATTACATGATCTAAAAAAAGGCAAGAGTTCAACATTCATAAAATTATACTTTTTAATAAACTCATCTTTAATTAAATTACTTTGACAAGCAACTCTGTCTACATTTTTTATAAAACATGATATATATATTTGCTGCAAAGAATATTTTATAAAAAATTTAAAAGATGACGAACTAAGCTTCTTCCAATTCATAAGTAAATATGGATTATGAAAATAAACTATTGAATTTTTAGATTTTCTTAATGGTGGTAAATTACCAAAATAAAGAGCATTATCTAGTTTTTTATAAAACAAGCGAATTTTTTCGACCGAAGATTGTATGTAAACAACTTTTATATTTTCGGTAGACTGCATCATCTCAAGCGTTTTGTCTACATAAACGATAGCTTCTAAATTAGGATATTGTTTAGCAATATACTTAACTAAATATATTAAAAGTTCTAATCCCCCACCATTTTTTATATTTGGAGCTATTATATTAATTATCATTTTTTTTCCTTTGAATTTTCAATATCCCAAAAATAAGTAGAACAGGAAGAAAATAAAATATTCCTAAAAAATGATATCCAAAAACTATTTCCGGTGCTGTTGTTGTAAAAATTTCTACAATTAATAAAAAATATAAAAAATCTAATTGACCTCTAACCTGCGACAAATTATCATATACAAGCTTTGCAATAAATAACATAGTAATTAATAAAATAATAACAACTAATCCATCAATCCAATTTGCATTAAAAAGGCTAGCAACATACATTAATATTCCTATATCACTACTCGTATACGGTGTAATATCAGGGAAAAATGGCTGTAATACATTATTATTAAGAGACCTAAATTCTTTATTTTCCATTATACTTCTTGGAATAATGGGTCTAAATATTCCTTTTGATTCTTTTAAAAATATATCTTCTTTCTGATAAAATTCTTTTATTTCATCCATTTTAGAATAAGCAGCAACTGAAATTGGAAAATATGTTAATCTATTTACCAATTTAACCAATCCATCTGCATAATTTATATTTTGATATCCTAAACCTCTAATTTCATTTTTAATTGGGTAAACTTTCTGATATAAACTAGCTCCAATAAATATAAATAGTAGCGGTAAAAAAACAATTATTGCTATTTGCTTAAGTTTACCAATATATTTATTTTTATAATAAAAATATAATTCAAATATAAATATTGACAATATTATTCCAGACCATCCTTGTAGAAGTCTATATATTAAAAAAGTAGTTACAATAATAAAAAAATATTTTCTACTTATTTCTTTTGACTTTCTAACTAGAAAGTAAAAAAATGGAAATATAGTATTAACATTTAAAAAGCCAAAAATTATGGAATACTGACTTGTAGCATGCGACAAGACTATTCCAACACCAGTATTTATCATAAAAATAAAACTTGTAATTAATAAAATAAAATAAGCATTTGTAAAAAAAACTATATTCAGTTTAAATACATATTTTTTAATAATAAGTCTTTTTTTAATAGTCATTCTATACAAGTAATAAGCAAAAATAAAGCTTAGAATTGAATAAATCATAAGTATAAAAACTTCTTCTTTAGTTATGTCTAATGAAAAGTTATGAAGTTCTCCAGCATATCTACCAGTGAACATCATATAAATTGCAATGATTACTAATGCTTGAATATAAAAAGATATATATATTTTTTCAGCTAGCAAAATTGGCATTTTTTATCTCTTTATAAAAAGTTATAAGATTATTTGAGAATTCATCTGGAAGATTTTCAGATATTTTAATCAACTTATTATCTTTATATTCTATACCAATAACAGAAAATTTTGTCATTAAAATAGGAATAGACAAACTTATAGCTTCTATATTTTTAATTTTAATACCACCTCCTGAAATAATTGGAGAAATCACACAAATACAATTTTCATAGTATTTCATTAATTCTTCATTTGAAATAAAGCCTGTCAATTTTAAAAATTTATACTTTTGGAATTTCTTTTTTGTTAATTTTGTGTAATTTCCCGTAATAATAATATCAAGAGGTTCTTTAAAATGTTTTATATATTCGTCCAAAAACCATAAAATTGCTTCTTTATTTGGTGGAAATTCTAAACTGCCAGGAAATAAAAAGTAAGGATTTTTAAAATCTGGATTATGATTAACAATATTTTTTAAATAAATTTTATTAGTATTTATTCTTATTTTATTGAAATTAAAGTTATTTTTATAATAATCACTATCATTTCTACTTAAACATACAGGGAAAAGTGAATTTATAGTATTTATTTTTTTAGAAATTATTTTTTCTAGATTATTTATTTTTCTAGACTCTATTAGATATGCAATTCGCATGTGTACCTTGCTAGTACTCTTAGATAATTCTACAAAGAATAAAGATTCAACATTATGAAAAACAATTTCTATCTCATCAACAATATTAGTAAATTCTTTTATATGAGATGCTAAATAAATTGTTTCTATTGAAATTCTATTAGGCTTAGTCTTTTTTAATATCATGCTTATAAAATCACTAAATAACTTAGCACTTAATATATTATAGTAAGTGGGATATTCTGAAAGTAAAAAACTTAAATATTGAATTAATTTAAAGAAACCTGTTGCTTTTTTTCTTGGAGTATAGCAATAAAAAGATATATTTTTACTTATAAAAAATAATTCTGCTTCAGTATAATCGATAGCTTTATAATTAAATGCAAGAACAATTACATCGAAATATTTTGATGCTTCAATAATTCTACCTAAAGATAATTTTTTACCACCATCAATATCAGGATATGGCAAATCATGTAATAAAAATAATTTTTTCTCTCTCATATAAACTCGTTTAAAGTGAATTCATCTGTTGGATTATAATACATTGCTCATATTCTCCTTTAAAATAAATACTATAAAATCATATTTATCTTGTAAACAAAATTTCTTTACTATATGTTTTATTTCTTTATTATTTTCTATTTGTTCCCATTTTTCAATTTCTTTTTTATTTTCTTTTAAAATTTTTTTATACTCAAATTTAAAACCTAATTTCTCTATCTTCTTTTTATATTCATCAGGAGAATATAGAAGTTTTTCATAAATTATTATATTTCTTTTATTTAATTTCAATAGTGCATAATAATTAGTTAGTACCCATACAACAATAAACATTTCAAATGGAAAAAGCAGATTGTATTTACTATTATAAAGCCTATTTTGATATAATTCTGGATAGAATTTACTTAATTCTTGGTACCATATATTAATATTAAAACTCCTATTTTTATAAATAATTTTTTTAATATATTGATTTTTTTCGAAAGCTTTATTAATGATTGAATTGTAAACATCTATTGGATTTCTTATTATATGAATTATTTCACAATCAAAATCTTTACCCAAAAAGTCTAAAAATAGATGCCATCTGTTTGTTTGCAAGATTGTATTCTCATCAAGTTCATTAAATGCATTTACATAGTTTTTGATTTTAGAATAATTAACAGGCACAGGTTTTAATATATTTGGATGAATAAATCTTAGTTTATTAAAAAAATCAGGATTTTTTGTATACTCTTCCCATATATCCATACCATGTAAAGTATTTTTTTTGTTTGAAGATTTTTCATAATCACTTACTAAATCAAATAGTGCTTCATGACATGGTTCATAAAAAACAGTGTAATCATTATTACTATCTTTTAATATTTTCCATACTATTGATGTTCCACTTCTAAAATATCCATTTACTATTAACTTAAGTGCCATATTATCAACTCCTTTTCCAATTAAATGTATAAAATCCATAATAATACTTTACGTAAAAAAATGATATTATGTTTTGGACACTCAATGATATTGCAGTTGAAAAGGCCACACCATTAAGTCCATATTTTTCAACCAATATATAATTGAGTGCTATATTTAATATGCCTGTAAATATTATAATATTTTGAAACAGTTTTTCTTTCCCTGTCATGATTAGTATGTATCCCACAGAACCAGTTACTGAGTTTATTATTTGCCCTATCATAAGTATCCATAAAGCCATATAACCTACTGTAAATTCACTTCCAAACATTCCAAGTATCTGTTTTGGAAAAAGAATTAAAATACTGATGATTGGAATAGAGCTAAAAAATATCATTTTGGTAGAACTTTGTGCTATGTTTCTTAAGCCTTCCTTGTTGCCACTGCTGTAAAACTCGGAAAACTTTGGTGCGGCTATGGAATTTATGCCTATAAGTGCTATACTTGTCAGTCCCGCAAGTTTTACTACCACGCTATAAACACCTACTTCTGCTTCACTTCTAAACATTCCAAGCATCACCATATCTGTCCAACCCATCACAAGTGCCATAGATGATGTTAAAAGCATAGGGAAAGAGACTGTTAAAATATTTCGATATTTTAACATATTTTTTGATGCAATGTTTAATATATTTGTATATTTTTTCACATTTATGAAACTAACCAGCATTAAAAAAACTATACTAAATACCTGTACATCGATGACTACATAATTATCCATTATATGAAAGATGCGTGCTACTATAATCAAACCTATAAAACTAAGCAACATAACACCTAAACTATCAAAAAAAGCAAAAAGTTTAATTTTTTTTAGTCCTCTAAAAAAAGTTGCATTTACGCGCAACAGGACAAATGGCAATACAGCCATGGCAGTTATTTGCAAAAAAGCTGATAAATGCTCTTTTTTAAATATATCTCGTGCAAATAAATCTGCTCCAAAATATAACATCACTGACAATACCATTCCAATGGGGATAACAACAGATAAAACTTTTATATATACCTCTTTAATCAGATATAGTTTTGCTTGCGAATTATACTCTGCAACAAATTTCACCAAGGCATTATCAAAACCAAATACACCTATTGTTACAAATATATTTAACATTGTAAGAGAAAGAGTATAAAGACCCATTGTTTCAGCACCATACCACCTTGCTATAAAAAGTGTAAAAAGATACCCAAAACCCATTCCTACTATTTTAAAGACAAACGATATTGATGAACCTTTTAACAACTCAATAAAATGTTTATCTTCTGAGAGTTTATGTTTTACTTTTTGTATCATTATTTTACATACTTCTTTTTAACAAATTTAACTATTATTTCTACCGCTTCATCAACACTTGTTTTATCAGTATCAATAATTATTTCAGCATGTTGCGGTTCTTCATAAACATCATTTACTCCAGAGAAGTTTTGAAGTTCACCTTTAATTGCTTTTTTAT
>JASFZI010000018.1:0-4209 GCA_045107135.1 Candidatus Altimarinota bacterium | reverse complement strand
CAATTGCACAAAAAATTGATTTTTTAAATAAAAATCGAGATATAGCTAAACAGATGGGCAAAAAATCTTTAGAGATAGTAGATGAATGGACTTTTGAAAAAGATGCTTATTTTATAAATGAAGCAGTAAAAAAAGTGATGGTGAAATAGATGAAAAAAATATTTGAATCTCCAAATAATACTCATTACTTTTTTGGTTATTATGATAAATCACCATTAAATATAAATAATACAAAACTCTTAGCTTGTAGAAGTAAATTTTGTGAAAGAATGCCTACTAAAGAGGATATCTTAGAGATAGGTTATTTTAATTGGAGAGAGTCAAATGAGTTTATAAAACTCACAGAAACAAAAGCTTGGAATTGGCAACAGGGCTGTATGCTTCAATGGTTTGCCCCAGAGTATGATAAAAAGATTATCTATAATGATAGAGTAGATAATCAATTTGTAACTATTATCTTGGATATTGAAACAGAAGGAAAAGATATCTTACCAATGGCATATTATGCTATGAGTAGTGATGGAAAATTCATCTTATGTATAGACAATGAGAGACATTACTGGTATAGAGGTGGGTATAACTATCAGGGTATTGAGAATTTAGATAAAAACAAACCAATAGATGAAAATGATGGAATCTGGCATATAGATATAAAAACAGAAGAGAAAAAACAAATTATTACCTTAAAAGAGTTATTAACTATAAAACCACTTTCAAATATGCAAAATGCTGTGCATTATGTAGAACATCTTATGATAAGTCCAAATAATAAAAGATTTACTTTTTTACATAGATGGAAGATGGATAGTGGTGCTATCTATGCTAGGCTTTATACGGCAAATATAGATGGAACAGAAATTTATCTTTTAAATGATAGTGGAAGGATGAGCCATTTTTATTGGAAAAATGATACTGAGATAGTTGGTTGGGGTGGACTGAGTAATCCTATAAATAATTTAAGAAAATATAAAAATATAGCGAAGTACTTTATAAAACCACTTTTACCAATATATCATAAACTAATTAATGGAAATAGTACAATTAGTAATATGGTTAGCGGAGATAGTTATATATTATTTAAAGATAAAGCTAATAAAACTTCAAAAATATTTACAGATAGATTAACATATGATGGTCATCCTTCATTTTTGAAAAATGATGAAAATATCATGATTACAGATATATATCCCGATAAAAATGATCATTTTTATCAAAAACTCTATATTTGTGATTTGAAAACCAATGAGGTAAAAGAGATCGATAGAATCAAGCATAATAAAGATTTTGCAAATTCTGGCTGTCGATGTGATCTTCATCCAAAAATTTCTCATGATGGTAAATATGTTTGTATCGATACTTTAAGTGAACAAACAAGAGGAATGAGCTTATATGAGATTAAGGATATGAAAAGTGAATAATAATTTGAAATACACTATAGTTGTACCAACATATAATGAAGAAAATGATATTGAGGAAACTATAAAACATTTAATAAAGATAGATTATGAAAATTATGATGTAATTATAGTAGATGATTCCAATGATAATACACCTAATATTATTAGAAAATATGAGAGTGATAATTTAAGACTAATTATTCCAGAAGTAAGAAGTGGAAGAAGTGAAGCTAGAAATATTGGTATAAAAGCTTCTAATTGTGATGTTGTAATAATTTTAAATGCAGATGTCCATTTGCCACCAAATTTCATAAATGAGATAGATGTACATTATAAAAATGGATATGATGCCGTTTCAGTTTATAGTCAAGTAAAAAATATAGATAATATCTATGCAAGATATATAGAGCTAGATTTTTTAAATAAACATCATAAAGGTTTCTATCGGAAATTAAAACAAGAACTTAAATATTTTTGGACAGAAGGATTTTCTGTAAAAAAAGATTTATTGATGAAAACAACACTATTTCCATCTAATAGTGTTGTTCCAATAGTAGCTGGTGAAGATGTAAGACTTATGGATGAGTTGAGAAAGTATAATTGTAAAGGAATTTATGATGAAAATATCATTATTGAGCATATCGCTCCATCAACATTTAAAGAATTTTGGCATATTAGAGTAGGCAGAGGTGAAGGTACACCACAAGTGCGAAGATTTATAGATAAGTGGAGCTTTAAAAAAATAGCTTTTATTGCTACTTTGAAATTAATGAAAAGATTGTTAATGTTTATTTTTCTTATTCCACTGTTTATAAAAGGCTATGAACTTGCAAGACACTCTAATAAAAATAGATTTTTAGAAACTTTTGCAATGACCTTTATTTATGGACTAGAACAAATAGCCTTTAGTTACGGTGAGTTTAAATCATTTTTTAATGTGTATAATAAAACTAAGGATGTTAAGTGAAAATAAATATTTTAGTTGGAACAAGATTCCATGCTGCTAAGTTAGCAAAAATACTTTTAAAGTATAAATATAATCTTAAAATATATTCTTCTTCTCCCGCCAGTAAATGGAAACTTGATAGTAAATATGGAAAGATTATATATTTTGTACCTCTTTTTGCAAATATTTTTACAGCTGCTACAAAAATTTCCTTACCAAGTTTTATAATGGAGTTTAATGTTAAAATATTTGATTTTTCATCATCTTTATATATGAGAAAATCAGATATTTTACATGTTTGGTCATCATTTGGTTTATACAGTATCAAAAAAGCTAAAAAAAATGGAACGATCATATTTGTAGAGAAGTCATGCCCTCATCCAAACTTTCAAAATAAACTTCTTGATGAAGAAGCTGAATTTTTAGAGATACAAAGAAGAGTATATAGTGATAGTTTTACACAAAGAGTTATTGAAGAATTTGAATTGGCAGATAAAATAGTCGTGTGTTCTACATATACATTAAATTCTTTTTTAGATAATGGAATAAAAAAAGAGAAACTATATAATGTTGCACTTGATGCAAACTTCACACCAAAAAGAAGCTATGATAGAAATTATGATAAAGATGAACTCATAATTGGATTAGCCGGTGGAAATATACTTAGAAAAGGATTTATTTACATATTGCAAGCATGGAAAGAGCTAAAAGTACCAAATGCAAAACTTTTACTGAAAACATCTAAAAATGATTTGATGCAAATACCTAAGATATGGGATTTAATAGAAGGAGATGATAGTATCGAAATCATAGGATATCTTAATGATATGGAAGACTTTTATGAAAGATGTGATATCTTTGTATTACCATCAATAGATGAAGGCTTTGGAATGGTTGTTTTTGAAGCATTGGCTTGTTCTTTACCTGTTATTATCACAAAAAATGTAGGTGCTGGAGATTTTATTACAGATGGAGAAGAAGGATACATCATAGATATAAGATGTCCAGAACAGATAAAAGAAAAAATTGAATTTTTACATAATAATAGAGATATTGCAAAAAAGATGAGTATAAATGCTAAAAAGTTATTTGATAATTATAAAATTAGAGATGATAATTATAAAAATAGAGTATTAAAATTGTATAAACACTACGAGGAGGGAAAATGAGTTTACCAATAGAAGATAAAACACCAGAAAATTTTTTTATTAAAGAAGAAAATATAAAGGAGAAATTAAAAAAACCATTAAGAAGATTTATATATCCATTATTAGCAATTTATAAAGAAGCTAATCTTGAACAAGAATATAAATTAAGAGAAAAACTTGGTTTAGATATGATTTTAGCAAATCAAAGAGGAAATGATTATGAAGCACATAGATTACGAATAAATAAGTATAAAAAACTAAAAGATTCTACTGTATTAATTATTGGTATTGGAACAGGTAGAGATTTGGAAAGTTGGTTAAAGTATAAACCTAAAAAAATTATCTCTATAGATTATTTTAATTATCAAAAAGCTTGGGATATGAGGAAAAAGCAATATAAAGATAAATACAGTACAAAATTAGAATTTTTTCAAGCTGATATATTAAATATGGATATGATAAAAGATAATAGTATTGATATTGTAGGTTCAGATGCTGTGTTTGAGCATATTAATAAGTTTGATACGGCAATAAAAGAGTTATATAGAGTATTGAAAAAAGATGGTATTTTATATTCAACATTTGGACCTCTTTGGTACTCTTGGGGGGGAGATCATATCTCAGGCAGAAATAATTTAATTGATGGATATAATCATATAAAATTATCAAAAGATGATTATGAAAAATATTTAGACAGTTTTGGAGAGTTTAATCATTC
>JASFZI010000017.1:0-5576 GCA_045107135.1 Candidatus Altimarinota bacterium | reverse complement strand
ATATTTGATCTTTTTACAAGATATTCAATAGTCATATTTTCTCAGAACAATTCGTTATCATACATTATAAATTCAATATCTATACAAAAGAAGTCATCGCAAGGCCACTGCGAATTATCTGTTATTTTTTCATAATCTGATTCAGGTTCATCAACTTCAATTTTTTCTCATTCTGCAACTCATGATTCACTTCAACCTGAAGATGTCCCATCTGAATTATATGATTTTTTTCTATTTTTTTCTTCTTGATTTTTTTCTATTTTTTCTATGGTGTATAATAAAAAGTCTAGACTTCTATCGCTAAGTCAACTATCTTCTTCATTATCTAAACATAGATAATTACTAGTAGTTTGCTCTGCATCAGAATCATTTCTTGTAGGAACATATATTTCCGAAGTAGTATTATTATTTCATGAGCTACCTCAAGAAGTAGTATTAGATAAATTTTCTGGAATAATAATTTCTGGAACATGACTTTCGGATGCTTCATTATCTACAGCAGCAGTCATTTTTTCAACAAATTCTTTTAAATCTTCATATTCTTCTCATTCATATTCTTCTACTTTTGAAAAAATAATTTTATCAATATCTTCTATGTCCGTAATTAAGTCAAATCATGAATTTTCTAAAATTCAATCACTATATTGTCAAATACTTGAAACTTGATATATTCTTTTCGTTTTATTTTCTGCTATAAGACTGCTTGTTTTTAAATATTCATTAAACAAATATATGTATGACGTAGTTAAGTCAACAGGATATCTTTCTTCTTCAATGTTATAACAAGCATCAGAAAAATATTCAGTTAATTCATAAACATTTTGTTTTTCTACTATTTGTTTAAATTTTCATACTGACATTTTTTTTCATTCATCTAAACATCTTGGAAGTTCATTATATGATGCTAATTGGTTTATTTCTACTAATACTCATGTTTCTCTTTCTCATCAATTTAATTCAAACCCTAGCATTTTATCTTCAAGCTCATATAATCAACTATCAATATTTTTATATAAATCTATAGAAGTAGGGTCTCAAAAAAAAGCATTAGTTGTTGAAAAAATGCTAAAAAAACAGATTATTGAAATAATAATTTTTTTCATTTTTTATTTAATGAATATATTAAATTTATTATATGAAAAAACGGTTTTTTTACAAAGAAAAAACCGTAAAAACGGTTTTTTCTATTTAATGAATAATTTTTCACCTTCTAGGCTAAGTTTGAATACTTTTTTAGTTCTAGTATTAATAAGTTTTTCAGCAATTAAATCCTCAATATTATCAATAATGTATCTCCTCACTGTTCTAGCTCAGAATTCAGGATTATATACTTTTTTTGTTATATAATTAAGTATTTTTGTATCATATTGTAATTCTAGTTTTTTATTATTTAATCTTTTTTCTAAATTAGATAAACCTAATTGAACAATTTTTTTGATTTGATTTTTATCTAGAGGATTAAATACGATTAATTTATCAATTCTATTTATAAATTCTGGAGAGAAGTAATCTGTAAGATTATTTTTAATATTTTGAGCAGCTTTAGTATAATCATTTAGTATTTGATTTTCTTCTTTTTCTTTTACGTTAAAACCAATTTTTTCTGCTTTTTTTGTAAATTCTTCTTGTCAAATATTTGAAGTCATTACGATGATAGTATTTTTGAAATTAATTTTTTTTCACTTGTTATCTGTTAATACTCATTCTTCTAATATTTGTAATAATAAATTATAAACTTCAAAGTTTCATTTTTCAATTTCATCAAAAAGTATTACAGAATATGGTTTTTTTCTAACTTTTTCTGTTAATATTCAACCTTCTTCATATCAGACATATCAAGCGGATGATCAAATCAATTTATTTACTGATGTTTTATCAGAATATTCACTCATATCTATTTTTATTAGAGCATTTGGGTCATCATAAAAATGTTTAGTTAATACTTTCACAAGTTCAGTTTTTCAAACTCAAGTAGGTCCCAAAAATAAGAAACTTCAAAGAGGTCTATTAGGATTTGAAATTCATGCTTTACTTCTCATTATAGATTTTACTATTGATTTTATAGCTTCATCTTGACCAATTATTTCTTTTTTAATTGCTTTTGGTAATAATTTAAGTCTATCAATTTCATCTTTACTTAAACGAGAAACTGGAATTCATGTTGAAATACTTAATATTTTTTGTACATCTTCAGCTCAAACAGTCATTCTTTCTTTTTTTGGAATAGTAAATTTTTCTTTTAGATTCACTATTTCTTTTTCAAGTTTTATTTGATCTTCTTTTAATTTTGATGCTTTTTTATATTCTTGAGCAATTACTGCTAGTTCAATTTTTTTATTGATTTTAGCAATTTTTTCTCTTATTTTTTTAGTTTCAGTTTCATCAAAATTATATTTCATTGATTTTATACTACAGGCTTCATCAATTAAATCAATAGCCTTATCTGGTAAGTTTTTGTCTGTGACATACCTAATAGATAGATCAACAGCATCTTTTACAGCACTTTCAGAAATATTTAAATTATGATAATTTTCAAATGAATCTTTTAAAGAGTTTATTATTTGAACAGTAGTTTTTCTAGAAGGTTCTTCAACTGTGATTTTTTGTAATCTTCTTTCTAAGGCAGAATCTTTTTCAATATATTTTTTATATTCATTTTGAGTTGTAGCTCAAATAATTCTTATTTTTCACCTTCACATTGCTGGTTTTAAAATATTTGAAGCATCTAATGTTCATTCTCCTCATCAAGCTCATATGATTGTATGTATCTCATCTATAAATAAAATGATTTCATTTTCTACTTTTGAGGCTTCATCTATTACTTGTTTTATTCTAGATTCAAATTCTCATCTATATTTTGTTCAAGCAACAAGAGATGACATATCAAGAGATAATATCTTTTTATCTTTCATTGAAAATGGAACATTCCCTTGATGTATAGATAAAGCTAATCCTTCAGCAATAGCTGTTTTACCAACTCACGGCTCTCAAACAAGAACAGGATTGTTTTTAGTTTTTCTATTTAATATGGCAATTAGTCTTTCAATTTCAACATCTCTTCAGACGATATCATCTATTTTTCAATCTTTAGCTTCTTGAGATAAATTTGTTGAAAAAAAATCTAAAGCAGGAGTAGTTGATTCATTAATTTTATTTGATGGATTTTCATTTACATCAAAAGGAGTTTTTTGATCTAAAGGATTATTTCAAAATAGATTTTGTGTAAGAGCTCAAAGTAATTTATTTATTCAGTCTTCTCATCCTGTATTTATTTCTGGTTGTACTCATTTAGCAATTCAGTCAATTACTCATAAATTATTTAATTCTGTTAAATTTTTTTCTATATCACTTGGTGTAATACCTATGTAATCTAGGAAACTAACTATCCAAGAGTCATTTTTTATCATTGATAATAGAAAATCTTCAATTGATGCTTTTGGTTTTGAAAAAGTAGCAGCAATTTTTACACTTCATAAAATGGTCTTTTTTAATCTTGTATTCATTCAAGAATAAATTCAAACTCTTTTTCCATAAGTTTCATTGAATATACCTTTATTTAATATTTCTAGAGTTAACTTTTCGTTAATTCAGTATAAATTAAATATTTCTTTTATACTTCCAGTAGAATTTTTGATTATTTCTATGAAAATATCTTCAATTCAAAGTTCTTTCAATCAAATTTCTTTTATGTTGTTTTCTGCATTTACTAATGCTTTTTTGTACCCATCCGAAAAATTATTATATGACATGCTCTAAAATTATTTGTAAGAATATAAAAATTTACTATAATAATTATATCATAAAAAAGTGTATAGCAAAGTTTGTAGATACAATTTGTGTTAAAAACTCTTTGACTATTTACAATAAACTTTTTTAGTTAATTTTTAATTATTACGTTATGTCTAAAAAAAATATTTTTATATTGGCTGCTTGATATATAGCAGGTTGAATTATTTCATCATTTTATAATAAAAAGAAACCGGCTGAACTTAAGAAGGATTTAGAAAAATCTAGAAAAGAATGAGAAGGAGACTTTAAGGTTATGTTAAATAATTTTATTGATACACATTCAAATTTGCTTGATGATTTAAAATCACACATATTGACTGAAAAAAATAAAAAAATATTTAAAAATAAAAAAGAAGAATTGTTAGGAATAGTTGATATTTATAAAAAACAATGATTAGAGCTAACTGAAGAGCTTAAAACAAAAGGAAAAATCTTTCTAAGTGAAGCATCAGAAAAATTAGAAAATTTATATGAAGAAAAAAAAGAGGAAATCAAAGCTTTAAAAGATGTTGCTCCAGAAAAAGCTAATAAAATAAAAGAAAGCCTGAAAGAGACTTATGAAGATATTAAGAATAAAGTTAAATAAAAACAGATATTAAGTAAAAATAGAAAAAAGGATAAAGCAACGCTTTATCCTTTTTTCTATTTTTACTAATTTATCTCTCAATTACTTCTAATTTTATATCTTTTATGGCTTTATTGAAATTATTATCAATTACTTCAATTGTAATTATGTGTTTTCATGGAGTTATGTTTCTGTTTTCGTTAATAGGGAATACTAGATTTCTATCAGTAAGTCATGTTTTTATTAAATTTCAATCTAATTTAATATTAATAACTTTTAGTGAATTTCTCTCTACTATATGAGCTTTAAGATTAAAATAATCGGTTTCATATAATTTTATACTTCAATCAATAGGGTTTTGTAAAATAATTTCAGGAGGAGTAGTATCTTTTCTTACTACTAGCACCTCATTTTCTACTGTATTTGAATAATACTGGTCATCGACAGCTCTAAGCGTTAAAATCGTTTTTTGACCTGATTGAGAGGCAGGTATAAAAATCTTTCAGGCATATGATCAATCCTTTTTGTTATCTATTTTTATTTCATCAATTAATGTATCTCATAAAAGCACATCAATCCTAATAATTGGATTACTACTTTTGAATGCTAATTCTATATAGTTTTCTCATGCTGAAAAAGTATCTAAATCATTTATCATTGCCCTAATAGTAATTTCAGATGGAATTCATGATCTTTCACATTCTAAATCATTTATTTCAGTTATTAAATTAGGAATTTCTCAATATTTTTTAATAAATTCTGGAGATTTTGACCATTCAATTACTGGATTTTGCCAATTTGAATTTGTTGGATTTATGGAATTGAATTCTACTAAGGTAACAGTTTTGATTGCTGCTTCAGGAGTTTTATCTGTAATTTTTCAGTTACAAAGTGAATCTACTTCAACAGATCTATAACTATTATCAAAATTAACAGGTTTATTTATAAATAAAGATTTTATTATTAATGATGAATTTGTTGTTTCAGGATTAGGTAATAGTCATGAAATTTCTGACACGTTAATTTCTTTTACTCCAGACGGTTTTTTCCATACTTCAGCAGGTTTTCATATATGTGCGTATTCCATGAAATCTCTCCAAATTGGTCAAGCTCACTCAAGTCAATTTCATTTATAATTTAATTTTGTTCAATCAGTATTTCAAGCCCATACAACAGTTGTTAATTGTGGAGTATATCAAATAGTCCACAAATTACTAGGATA
>JASFZI010000016.1:0-15343 GCA_045107135.1 Candidatus Altimarinota bacterium | reverse complement strand
ATAGATTTGCAAATCTATCTTTTTTTGTTTTTTATTTTAAATAAAGTCTTTTATTTTGTTCATGTTCGGCATTTGTTATAGCATAGTATATCTTTCAAGTTATTGTATCATGTAGATAGAACCAGTATTTTGTTTCTTTCAAATTTTGAGTAGCATTTATTGTTTCAAAACTAGGGTTTCAAATTGGAGTTTTTGGTAATCATTGCTTAGTTCTAGTATTATATTCTGATTTTTCATTTATATATTTACTTATTATCATTTTGCATTCATTTGCTGTTAGCTCATGAGGATAACAAACTGTGATATCAGCTCATATCATCCATCAATTTTCTAATCTTTTTTTCAAAATTCAAGCAACTGTTGATTTTTCATTAATATTTTTTTCCTCTTTTTCAACTATACTTGCTAAATTTATTAATTTTTCTATTTCTTTATTATCAAGGTCAGACATAATTGTATTATAGACTCTATTTTCAAAGTTTTCTAGTTGTTTTATAACAAAAGTATTTATTTTGAAATTATCAATAGCAATCTTATAGGTATCAGGATATAAAAATCATTCTAGTGTTTCTAATCATTCTATAAAAGTGAAAAACTCAGTTAATTTTCCAATTTTTTCTAAATTAGTTACGTAGTTTATATATTCTCTTTCACTTATTAAACCTTTATTTGCAAGAAATTCATCTATATCGTAAATATTCCATCATTCCAGTAGTGTAATATCTATTTCTCATTGTATTATTGGATTTTCTAATGCTGATAAAATTTGTTCAATATTTGAATTTTTTTCTATCTTAAAATTTCAAACTAGTAGTTTAAATTCAGGATTATTATTTTTTAAATATAGTTTTAAATATTTTTGGTTTAATCAGAGTCTATGCGCAATATCAATTGGCAATTCTCATTTTTCAATTTTTATTTCAACTTCTTCAGATATTAATGTATTAGTCTTAAAACTTAAATAATCTTTATATGCAAAGACTCACATAAAAATTATTATAAGTACAATGTTTATTATTAATTTGTATAAAAAATTTGATTTTTTTAATTCTATTACTTTAGATTTATTAATATCATTTTCATTCAATCATATATTTGATTCTAATTTTTCTTTAAGAAAATTTTTTCTTGTTATCTTTCTTTTATTAAATTTTTTAAACATAAGTGTTTTTTTTAAATAAATTTATTTTATTTTATTTTGATATAGTTATTAGTCAAAATTTAATTAATGTTTTTTTGATATTGTTTTTTATTTTTCAAAAATTTACTAAAAAAGTTTTGATTTTTCTCTATTTCTACCTATAATCCTTCCAATTGCACTAGCTTTGATTGCGTTATTCTGATGAGCTAGGGCTGTTTTTCGTGTTATTATAAAGTAAGGAAAACTGATTGTGTTGCTCCTCCTTAAGGGTTTTATTTATTTTAATTAACAAAACTATATGGAAAAAAAAGCTTCTGCTAAATGTATTGAAGTTGGAAGTCTATATGACATAAAAGGTCGTCATTTTTTTACTGATGATAGATGTGTTGTTTGAATTCCTGAACTTTTAGAGGTTCAATTAAACTCGTATAATGATTTTTTACAAAACTGAATTGATAAAGTTTTTAAAAACTCATTTCCAATTTATGATCATTCATTAGAAAAAGTAGATATTTATTACAAATGATTTGCTTTAGAAGAACCAAAATATGATCCAGAGACTTGTATTAGAAAAAATCTTAACTATGAGGCTCCTTTAAAAGTGAGACTTGAAATGTTAAATAAAGAAACATGAGAAATAAAAGAACAAGACGTTTATATGGGATGAATTCCTCTTATGACTGAAATGGCAACTTTTATTGTAAACTGAATTGAAAGAGTAATTGTTAACCAAATTGTTAGATCAACAGGTATATTTTTTACTTATTCTGACAAAGGATATGCTTTAAAATTTATCCCTGGTAAAGGTTCTTGGTTTGAAATAGATATTGAAAAAAAATGAATTATTAATGTTAAAATTGATAAGAAAAGAAAACTTCCTATTTCTGTTCTTTTAAGAGTTTTTGGTATGGAATCAAATGCTGAAATTTTAGATACTTTCAGTGAATTAGGCGATGATGTTATTGCTAATAATATAGGTCCTACTCTTGATAAAGATAAAACGACTAATAGATTAGAAGCACTTCATGTTTTATATAAATTATTAAGACCAGGTGACTTGGCTACTGATGAAAGAGTAGAAGAATTATTTAATGTTACATTCCTTGATGATAAGAGATTTGATTTAGGTGAAATTGCTAGATTAAAAATGAGTTCAAAATTATGAATTAAAACTAAATATGAAGATGAAAATGGTAAATTCTTAGCTCTTAATGATTTAGTAACAAGTTTAAAATATTTTTTAAACCTTACTTATTGAGTAGCTAATCATGTTGTTGATGATATTGATCATCTTGAAAACAGAAGAGTTAGATCTGTATGAGAATTAGTTATTGATAAAATTAAGGTTGGTATTGCTAGAATGGAAAGAATAGCAAAAGATAGAATGACAATTGTTGAACTTGATGATGCTACTCCAGGTACATTTATTAATTCAAGACCAATAATTGCAATAATGAAAGAATTCTTTGGGAGTTCTCAATTATCACAATTTATGGATCAATCAAATCCACTTTCAGAATTAGGACACAAGAGAAGAGTTTCAGCTCTATGACCTGGTTGATTGACAAGAGAAAGAGCTTCATTTGAGGTTAGGGATGTACATCCAACTCAATATTGAAGAATTTGTCCAATTGCTACTCCAGAAGGACCAAATATATGATTAGTACTTCATTTTGCTTGTTATTCAAAAGTTAATAAGCATGGGTTTTTATTAACTCCGTTTAGAACAGTTGAACATTCTGTTAAAAATGATGCTAAAGCTGCAATAAATAGAATAGCTTTATGAGATATTCTTTGAGATAATGGAAAAAAGATTGTTAGTGATAAAAAAATAATTACAAAAAAAGATGCTGAAGCTATTAAAAAAGGAATAAAAGCTACAAAAGTTGATGTTAGAGGATATTTAACTACAAAATTTGATTATTTTGATGCTCATCAAGAAAGAGTATTAAATATTGCAGAGGCAGGTTCGTTAACTGATGAATTCGGGAATTTTAAAGAAACTCGTATTTCATCTAGAGCATGAAATAAACCTACTATTTCTTATGTTAGAGAAGTTACTCATATAGATGTTTCTCCTAAACAAACAATGTCAATTGAAACTTCACTTCTTCCTTTTTTGGAACATGATGATGCAACAAGAGCGGAAATGGGTTCAAATATGATGAGACAGGCTGTTCCTTTAGTTAGACCTCAATCTCCTGTTTGTGGTACTGGTATGGAAAGAATAGTTTGAGAATGATCTGGTTATGTACTTTTAGCTGAAGAGGACTGAGAAGTTATCTGAGTTGATGCTAAGCATATCACTCTATTATATAAATCAGGTGAAAAGAAAATATATAATCTAACTACATTTAAGAGATCTAATCATGATATGATAGTTCATCAAACTCCTCTTGTTTCAAATGGTCAAAAAGTTAAAAAATGAGAAGTTTTATGTGATGGTCATGCTTGTGAGAACGGTGAGTTAGCACTTTGAAGAAACTTAACTGTAGCATATATGCCATGGCAAGGTTATAACTTTGAGGATGCGATTATCATTTCTGATAAATTAGTACAAGATGATTATTTCACTTCAATACATATTAAAGAATATTCTACTGATGTTAGAGAAACTAAACTAGGGCCCGAACAAACTACTGATGATATTCCTAATGTTTCAAGTGTTAAATTAAAAGATTTAGATGTTGATTGAGTTATAAGAATAGGTGCTTATGTAGAATGAGGTTCTATTCTTTGTTGAAAAATTACTCCAAAAGGGGAACAAGAACTTTCTCCTGAAGAAAGATTACTTAGAGCTATTTTTGGTGATAAATCTAAAGATGTTAAAGATTCTTCTCTTAGATTACCTTCAGGACAATGAGGTAAAATTCTTGATGTCCATGTATTAAAAAGAGAAAATTGAGATAATTTACCAACATGAGTATTTAAACAAATTAAAGTTTTTGTAGCTCAAACAAGAAAGGTTGAATTATGAGATAAGATGGCTGGTAGACATGGTAATAAATGAATAGTTTCAAGAATTGTTCCAGTTGAAGATATGCCATTTACTGAAGATGGTACGCCTGTTGATATTATTCTTAATCCACTATGAGTTGTTTCAAGAATGAATATTTGACAAGTACTTGAATGTCATGTAGGTATGGCTGCAAAGAAACTTTGAATAAAAGTTGCAACTCCTATACTTAATGGGATGTCGGTTGATCAAGTAAATGAATTGATGTCAAAGGCCTGAATGGATGATGATTGAAAAGTTCAATTATTTGATGGTAATACTTGAGAAGCTTTTAAAGAAAGAACAATGGTATGAATTAAGTTTATGCTTAAACTTCATCATTTAGTTGAAGATAAAATTCATGCTAGATCTGTTTGACCATATTCAATGGTTACGCAACAACCACTTTGAGGTAAAGCACAAAATTGAGGTCAAAGATTTTGAGAAATGGAGGTTTGGGCTCTTGAAGCATATGCTGCAAGTAACATATTACAAGAAATGATTACTATCAAATCTGATGATGTTGCGGGTAGAACACAAGCTTATGAAGCTATTGTTAAAAATTCTCCAATTAAAAAACCTAATATTCCTGAATCATTTAATGTATTATTAAAAGAATTACAATCAATCTGATTAGATCTTGATCTATTAGACGTTGATGAATTAGAAACAAAAGAAGATGCTGCAATGGCAAGATATGAAGAAATTATAAAAATTGAAAATAAAGTACAGGCTGATAGTGATAAAGAAATGAAGAAGAGAAAGAATGATAAGAAAAAAGATGATAAGAAAAAAGGAAAAAAATAGTACAAAATCTCAAAAATGTTTAATCTCTAATTATAATCCTAATGACGTTTGACAAATCTTTAGATAATTTTCTAAATGACAAAATCACTGATTTCACTGAAATAGCAAAAGATATAGGGAAAAAAGATATAACTAAATGAAAAAATTTAGATAATCTAGCTTGAATATCTCTTTGAATTTCGTCTCCAGAAAGAATAAGATCTTTATCTCATGGTAAAGTTCTTATAAGTGAAACTATAAATTATAGAACTCAAAGACCAGAAAGATGAGGGTTGTTCTGTGAACAAATCTTTGGTCCTAGAAAAAATTATGAATGTGCCTGTGGTAAATACAAAAGAATTAGATACAAAGGTATCGTTTGTGAAAGATGTTGAGTTGAAGTAACAAAAACTTCAGTTAGAAGAGAGAGAATGGCTCATATAGACTTATATGCACCAGTTGCTCATACTTGGTATTTAAAATCAGTTCCAGGTAGAATAGGTCTACTTTTAGATCTTCCAGTTAAAAAACTTGAAAAAGTTGTTTATTTTGCATCATATATTGTAACAAATGTATTTGAAGAAAAACTAACTGAAGCACATAAAGAGCTTGATGATAAATATAAGGTTTCAAAAACAGAAATTCAAAAAGATATCCAAAGAGAAGTTAATGAATTGACTATTAAAAAGGAAGCTTGAGAATTAACTGAGAAAAAATTCAAAACAGAAGAAGCTTTATTGATGAGAAATTTGGATGATTTAAATGAAGAATTTGAAAGTTTAAGAGATGGTTTAAAATCTTTAAAAATTTGAGCTATTATCTGAGAATTAGAATATAGAATTCTTGATTCTAAATTTCCTCATGTATTTGTTTGAGGAACTTGAGCAGAACATTTAAAAACTTTACTTGCAAGAATTGATTTATTAAAATTTATTGAAGATCAAGAAAAAGAATTAAAAGTTGCTACTCAAATTAAACAAAAAAAGATTCTTCAAAAAATTAAATTAGCATCTAATTTACTTAAATCAGGACAAAGACCTGAATGGTTTATATTAGAAGCATTACCAATTATACCACCAGATCTTAGACCAATGATTCAACTTGATGGTTGAAGATTTGCTTCATCAGATCTAAATGATCTTTATAGAAGAGTTATTAACAGAAATAATAGACTTAAAAAACTTATTGAACTTTGAGCACCTGACGTTATATTAAAGAATGAAAAAAGAATGCTTCAAGAATCAGTAGATATGTTATTAACTGGAGAAACTAGAACTAATAGATCTGGTTTTGTTACTGCTAATAAAAAGAAATTAAAATCTTTAACTGAAATTTTGAAAGGTAAACAAGGTCGTTTTAGACAAAATTTACTTGGTAAACGTGTGGATTATTCTGCTAGATCTGTAATCGTTGTAGGTCCATCATTAAAAATGGATGAATGCGGTTTACCAAAATCAATGGCTTTAATCTTATTTAAACCATTTGTTATTTCTAAATTAATTGATGAAGGGATTGTTTATAATATTAAACATGCTGAAAAATTTATTGAAAAATGAGATAAAGAAGTTTGGGATGCACTTGATGACGTTATTGATGGTAAATATGTTCTACTAAACAGAGCACCTACACTTCATAGATTATCTATTCAAGCATTTAAACCAGTTTTAGTTGAGGGGAAAGCTATTCAATTACATCCACTTACTTGTCCTGCATTTAATGCGGATTTCGATGGGGATCAAATGGCTGTACATTTACCTATTACTGATAAGGCTCAAGCTGAGGCTAGAAATTTAATGGTTACTTCTAAAAATTTACTTGCTCCGTCAAGTTGAGAACCTATTGTTACTCCCTCTCAAGATATGATTTTGGGGTCATATTATGTAACTGCTATAGATAATGATAAAGATGCTCTTTGAAAAGGTAAAGTATTTGCTGATTTAAATGATGCAGAGTTAGCATATGATGCTGGAGTTTTAGGAATTAAATCTCCTATAAAAGTTAGAATCAATTGAAAATTAGCAGATACTAGTTATGGTAGATTATTATTTAATGAAATAGTTCCATACGAGCTAGGTTTTATAAATGAAACTCTTAGAAAATGAGCTATTAAAAAAATTCTTTCTAGATCTTTTGAAGAATTAGGTTCTGCAGCTACAGCTAAATTTGTAAATGATATAATGAATTTCTGATTTAAATATTCTACTATTTCAGGTTTATCAATATCTATTAATGATATGGTTGTACCTGAAAATAAAAAAGAATTATTAGCTAAATGATCAGAAAAAGTTAAATTTATTCAAAAGAAATGGTGGTCAGGATTCTTAACTGAAGATGAAAAATATAACCAATCAATAAAAATATGGGCTGAAGTTAAAAAGGTTATTGAAGGAGAAATGAAGGAATTATTTGATGAAAAAAATCATATATTTAACTTTATTGATTCAGGGGCACGTTGAAATTGGTGAAATATTACTCAATTATGTTGAATGAAATGACTTGTTGCTTCTACAACAGGTAAGACAATTGAGCTTCCAATAAAATCTACACTAAAAGAATGATTCTCAACTTTAGAATATTTTATTGCTACTCATGGTTGAAGAAAAGGTAAATCAGATACTGCACTTAAAACAGCACAATCAGGTTACTTAACTAGAAGATTAGTTGATTCTAGTCAAAATATAATTATCAAAGAAGATGATTGTAATACAGTTCATTATAAAACTGTTACAAAACAAAAATGAGCTTGAAATTTTTCAGAAAATTTTGATGATAAAATTTACTCTCATACTGTTGCCAGAGATGTAAAAAATAAAAAAGGTGAAGTAATTGTAGAATCTTGAACTATTGTAGATACAAATATTAAAAAAATATTAAATGCTGAAAAAATAGATGAAGTTAAAATAAGATCAGTACTTACTTGTGAAACAGAAGGTGGTGTATGTAAATCATGTTATGGTTTAGACCTTGGTTTGAATAAACCAGTTGAAATATGAACTCCAGTTTGAGTTATTGCAGCGCAATCAATTTGAGAACCTGGTACTCAATTAACGATGAGAACATTTCATTCGGGATGAGTAGCAAAAGAAGGTTGAGATATGACTCAAGGTTTAGCTAGAGTAGAAGAATTATTTGAAGCAAGAACTCCAAAATTAATTGCTGAAATTGCTGATATAGATTGAATAATTCAAATTGAAGAAACAGATGATAATAAATTTGTTAGAGTAGTAGCTGAAGAATTAGAAATAGCAGAATACTATTTTGAAGAACATTTTGATGTAGCTATAAAAGTTGGTCAAACTATTAAGAAAAAACAAATTTTAGCTAGAAGTACAAAAGATAAACAAAAACTCGTTTCAACGTTTGGATGAGAAGTTAAAAAAATTGAAGATTGAGTTATTACTGTGAAAGATGTTGAAAATAGAGTTTTTGAATATAAATTTGATATAGGTAAGACTATTTTAGTTAAAGATTGAGAAAAAGTTAATTTATGACAAAAAATAACAGATGGATCTCTTAATTTACAAAAATTAAAAGATGTTGCTGGAATACTTGTCGCTGAAGAATATATAGTTGATGATATTAAGTCAATTTATGCTTCTCAAGGACAAACTGTTAATTCTAAACATATTGAATTAATTGTTAGACAAATGTTTAGTAGAGTTAGAATTACTTCAAAAGGGGATAGTAAATTTTTCCCATGAGATATTGTGGATATTATCAAATTTAAGTCTTCTAATGACAAATTACTTAAAGCTGGTAAAAAAACTAGTATTGCAGAAAGATTGCTTCTTGGTATTACAAAGATTTCTCTTTATACTGAATCATGGTTATCAGCAGCTTCATTCCAAGAAACTGTAAGAGTACTTGTTGAATGATCTGTATCAGGTAGAATTGATAAATTTAAAGAAATGAAGGAAAATGTAATTATCGGTAGATTAATCCCTGCAGGTAAACAATATAGAAAACTTCATAACCAAGAGATTGAATCAGATAATGATTATTTTGATGCAAATGATGAATCTGTAGATGTTTGAGAAAAACATTTACAAGAAGTAACTACTCAGATTGAACATGAAAGTGATTTTTAATTACTTAAAATAAAAAAACTGAAATTAAATTTCAGTTTTTTTATTTTTCTATTATAATATAATTACTTAATGAATAAAAAAATATTTATGAATTTACAAAAATACACAAAATGGCTATTTTCTATAATAATTACAATTATACTTTCGTATTGAGTAATTTATGCAGTTACAACAACAGTTAGTGATGGAGATATCCTTACTTCTACTTTATGGAATGATTTAGTAAATAAAATTGAACCAATAACTAACAATAATGGTACTATTGAATTAGCAGGTGGCCTTATTAGGACAATTATACATAATACAGCTAATTGACCAGTTGATCAAACAGATGTATGACAAATTGTTACTCGTGTTTTAAATTTCAACAAAATAAAAGATGCAAGTAAAATACGTATTAGTTATACAGATAATTTTCGTACTTATCCTAATGCCGTATCTTGCCGTTGGGAGATTAAAATTGATTGAGCTTCTTGCCTTAATCAATCATTAGTTTATGATGTTTATAATTCATGAGCTAATCCTTATCATTCACGTACTTTTGTAGGTTATTGTGGATGAGTTACGGCTGGTAATCATGAGATTCAGGTTTGGGTGTCTGGTACACCTGGTTATACAGCTTGAGATTGTTATACTTGATTTGCAGGAAGTACTTGGGTTATTGAAGCTGAAGAAGTTAATTAACAAAGAAAACTGAAACATTTGTTTCAGTTTTTTTGTTTTTATAAATCATTTAACATATTTAGTACATCTTCAGCATCTCCTTCTTTGTCTTTAGATTCTTCATCTTTGATTTTTTTCTTAGAATCTTTCATTTGAAATTCTTGCCATTCTATTAAATGTTTTTCATTTAAATTTTTGATTTCATCTTGGTATTTTTCTTCAAGATTTTCAAGCTTTTTCTTTTCAGTATCAAGAATACTATAAAGTCTATCAACTTGTTTATCAGTCATTGAAGGCATTATGTCATACCAATATTGTCTTTCATCATCATCCATTGATTCTGTAAACAAGATTAAATCTATTAGCTCTTTATATTGTGCTAGGATTTCATCAGATACATTAAATATTTTTCAGTTTTGTTTTAGTTCAGCCATATGTTATTATTTTATTAATAAGCTAATTATTTTATACTTATATAGTATAACAAACAATTTAAAAATTTGCAAAAAAAAAAATAGAGCTATAATATATAATATTGAAAATAAGGACAGAAAAGGTGTTTAATTATTATTTTTTTTATTATGTTAGCTATCTATTTGTGAATATATACTCTTATTTTAGCTTTATTGTGGGGTTTGTTTATTGTTGTAAAGATACATGCATACAAATTCAAAAATTTTAGTCATAATATCACAAAAATTACAAATTATTTGTTATTTTTTTTAATATTTTTATCAGTGTTATGATATGTATTAATTTTTATACTTTCATCAAATAGTACGGTTATAGTTAGTGATTATTCATCATACGATGTAAAAGAAATAAATTATTAATTAATTTTTATAATATGACGCTTTTTACAAAAATTATAAATAGAGAAATTCCAGCAGAAATTATTTATGAACAAAAAAATATTATTGTTATTAAGGACATAAATCCTAAGGCAAAGATACATTTTTTAATTATTCCAAAAAAAGAAATACCAACTATAAATGATTTAGAAGATGATGATAGAGAATTGTTGGCTGATATGTTCTTTGTGGCTAAAAATATTGCAAAAGAATTTTGAATAGAACAAGGTTATAATCTAACCTTCAATGTCTGAAAGGATTGAGGACAAGAAGTTATGCATATTCATTTACATTTACTATCTAATATATAAGAATAATTAATTATGAACAAAAATAAAATAATATTTTGAATAATCTGAGCGGTATTACTACTTATAATAATTATTACAGTTTTTACTATGAATAGTAGTTGAAATACTACAAAAAAAGAAATTTGAGGTTTTAATATATGGATAATATGAGACAAGATAGAATCCACTGATAATATCGTAGATGATTTTAAAAAAATTCATCCAGAATATTCAAACAAAAGTATAAAAATAGAATCATTTACTAATTATGATGATTATTATTATGCTTTAATTTCATCAATTATATCAGATGAATCTCCTGATATTTTTATGTTAAATAATAGTGAAAAAGAATCTATTTTTTCCAATCAAGTGATTTGAATAAATCCACTTAATATCAATCCTAATGATTTTAGAAAAAAATATAAATGAATATTTGCTGATGATTTAATATTAACCTCATGAGAATCAGAATTTTTAGCATGATTACCTGTTTGATATGAAACTTTATGAATCTTTTATAATAGAAGATATGTGAAGGATTCTGAATTATCTTCTATTGCTGGATTAAACAACCTTGTTGCTGAATTAAAAGATAGAAGTCCTAATCTTATACCAATTTGAATTTGAAATTGATCTACAGTTGTGTGAGCTTCTGATATTGTAACTCAGTTTTTTATGTTAGAAGAATGAGTAGACTGATTAGATGATATGGCATGAATAAATCTTACACAATGAATGTCTTCTTATTTTATCTATTGAGATGTTAATTGATATAATTGATATGATTCAAGATTTATGGAATTAAATAATTGATGACAAACTTCTGTAGATTTATTTTCAAAATGAGAAACATTTATGTTGGTTGGATATCCTAGTCTTATTAATAAAATAAGTGAAAAATGATTTAGTAAAAACTTTTTATTAGCATCTCCTTTTCCTCATTATACTTCTACTGAATGAAAAAGTTTGGTTAATTATAATTATTTTGTTATCAATAAAGATTCAATAGAGATAACTTTAGCAAATGATTTCTTAGAATATTTATCAACTGATATTTGAGCAGAAAGCTATTTAAGTAATTTTCCTTATTATCTTCCAGCATTATTATCTTTAGAATCAGATAAATTAGAGGAAAAGATTCATTCAAATTATAATATGGTATTAGGTGATTTCTTTAATCCTGATTATGAATTATGAAGTTTTGATAAATGAATTAAAACTCTTTATGATAGAAATATTATTTCTATCCTAGATAGTGCATGAAGTTTTGATATAACATTTGATAAATTCAGAAGAAGTATATTGTGTAAGGTTGATAAAATTGCTACTTTAGAAAACTTATCTAGTAGTTGTGAATAATAATTTTTGTTATATACATATTCCTTTTTGTACTAGTAAATGTAAATATTGCCACTTTGCTTCTTTTTGAAATTTAAATGAGGTAAAAGTAGCTTTATATGTTGAACATTTACTTGATGAAATTAATAATAATAAAATGGACTTTAATAATTTAAAGTCTATTTATTTTGGTTGATGAACTCCTAGTGTATTAAGTATTAAGCAATTAGGTAGTATAATAAAAGCTTTAAAAAACAAATACAATTTTGACAAAAAGATTGAAATTAATTTAGAAGCTACTCCTATTACTATTACAAAAGAAAATATTATTAGTTGGAAGAAAATTTGAATAAATAGATTGAGTATTTGAATACAAACACTTAATAATGATAGTTTAATAGAAATTTGAAGATGAAAAAAGTGAGATATTATCTGAGCTTTGGGTAATATAAATCAAATATGATTTGATAATGTGTCAGTAGATTTTATTATTTGATTACCTCATGTAAAAAAGTGAGGAATAAAAAAAGAAATAAAATATATTTTGGATAATTATACTTTTATCAAACATATTTCTGTATATATGCTAGAAGAACAATATTATCCATGAAATTGGGATGATTTATCAATTAATGAGAAAGATTATTTAGAGGAATATATTGAAATTAGTAATTTTCTAAAAAATAAATGATTTAACAAATATGAAGTTTCAAACTTTGCTTTATCATGATATGAATGTATTCATAATAAAGCATATTGGGATCATTCTAATATTTTAGCTTTTTGATTATGAGCTCACTGATTTATAAACAATATTAGATATTCAAATAGTGAAAAATTTGTTGATTATTATTTAGGCAAGCAAAAAAGTGAAGAAAAATTAATAGCTAACGATTTATTTTTAGAAAAAGTTATGTTTCAATTAAGAACTAACTGATTAACTAAAAAAACTTATGAAAAATTAGATACAGATAAAATAAATTATTTTATAGAAGAAAAATATTTAGAAAAAAAATCAGATAAAATTATTTTATCTGATAAATGAGTATTGGTTTTGGATTATATATTGGGGAAGATTGTATAAAAAAACTGCTATTTTTAGCAGTTTTTTTATTTTTCATCACTTAAGGCTTGTTTAAAATGATCAAATAAATGATTAATTAAGTCATCGAGATTTTTATAATCTTCTCTTTCAAATCTATAAGATTTCCCATCAAGATTAGCTTGAACTTTTCAATTAAATAGACCTTTTTTATTTTTTTCAACAGAAGTTTCAATTATTCATTCAGCATTTTCTTTATCAAATTTATTTAGATATTGATCAAGTTTTTTATTTAAATTTTCTCATACTAATCTTTCTACTACATTTTTAGAATCTGTTAGTTCATTTCCAAGGTGTGTTTTTATCTGTAATTCCATATTATTATATTTATTAAATTAAGTTTAAAAAGGTTTTGAAAATTACTCCAACTACTTTTTACCAATAGTATTTTATCATATTGTTTTTTAAAATCAAGAAAATTTTAAAAAAATAATTGAAAAATGATTTTAAATCTATATATTTATATTAATATTTAAATTATTAAAAGCGAAAAGAAGATATGACAAAATACGTAAAAACTATATGACTTGAGATACATGTGAGAGTGAAATCTAAAACTAAAATGTTTTGTGGTTGTAAAAATGCAGTAGCATTAGCTCTAGAACCAAATATAAATGTTTGTCCTGTATGTATGTGATTTCCTGGGATGTTGCCCGCTTTAAATAAAGAAGTTGTAAGACTTTGATTAATTTGAGGTTTGATGATGTGATGTGAAGTTAATAAATTTTCTAGATTTGACAGAAAAACATATTTTTATCCTGATAGTCCAAATTCATACCAAATCACTCAATTATATGACCCAATTGTATGAAAATGAAGTGTTAAGGTTATTGTTAATGATGAAGTAAAAGAATTTGCTATACATCATATGCATTTAGAGAACGATGCTTGAAAATTGATGCATGTATGAGGAAAAACTTTATGTGATTACAATAGAGTATGAAGTCCTTTAATGGAAATAGTAACAGACCCCGTTTTTCACGAAAGAGAAGAAGTAATGGAATTCTTAAAAGAGCTTCAAAAACTTATGAGAGCATGATGAGTATCTGATGCAGATATGGAAAAATGACAATTAAGATGTGATGTAAATATCTCTCTTGCTCCGGAATGATCTACGGAACTATGACTTAGAACTGAAACAAAAAATGTAAATAGTTTTTCAGCTATTTGAAGGGTAATAGATCATGAGACAAAAAGACAAATAAAAATATTAGATGCTGGGAAAATTGTTGACCAAGAAACAAGATGATGGGATGACGCAACTGGAACTTCTAGAACACAAAGATCAAAGGAGGATGCTATGGATTATAGATATTTTCCTGAACCTGATTTATTGCCTATAGAACTAGATGATGAATTTATTAATGAAGCTAGGTGAACGCTACCAGAATTACCAATAGAAAAAAGACTTAAATATCTAAATGAATACAATTTAGGTAAAGATGATGCTAGAATATTAACAGTTACTAGAGATTTATCTGAATACTTTGACAATCTTGTTAAGTTAACAAAGGATCCAAAAAAATCTTGCAGTTATATAGTTACTATATTATTAGCATTAATAAATGAATCAAACGAGATTAATTCGGTAGAAGATCTAAAATTTGATATAAAAGAGCTGGCTAGAGTTATTGAACTTGTAAATAATGATGAACTATCATCAACAAATTCAAAACAAGTTATAGAGGAATTATTTAACAATTGATGAGAAGCTGATATAGTAGCACGTGAAAATAATCTAATACAAAAAAATGACTTATGAGGATTGGAATTAATAGTTGATGAGGTATTAGCTAATAATACTAAACAAGTAGAAGATTATAGATGATGAAATGTGAATATATTTTGATTTTTTGTTGGTCAATGTATGAAGGCTTCAAAATGACAAGGGAATCCTAAAATTTTCAATGAATTATTAAAAAAGAAATTAGGATAATTATTTAAAAACTAGATTATATTTTATAACTCTAGTTTTTTATTGCCAATTTTTTGCATGAGTTAATAATATATGATAAAATTAATCTAGTAATTAATCTGTATTAACTCAAAAAAACATGATTTTGTCTAATATAAAACAACTTTTCAC
>JASFZI010000015.1:0-5013 GCA_045107135.1 Candidatus Altimarinota bacterium | reverse complement strand
TTGGTGAAAAATATAATGATTTTATGGATGCGCTTGGTACCGCTTTGATGAAAAAAATGGAAGATCTGCTTAATGATAAAAATGAAATATTATCACGGCAATTAAAGAAAAAGTTGTAAATGTAAGTTACAAAGGGCTTATTGATTTATTAGGTAATGTGTAATAAATAAAAATAAAAAAGTGGTTTGCAATGATGTTATGTTCTTTTTCTTCTATTATTGAGGGGGAGCCATCTTTATATAAATGGATTATGGATAATACTTGTAATGGTTATTTGAGTCAGGAAAAACAAGATGAATTACCTGATATTGAAAGTAAAAAAATTGCATGCCTGCACTCGATAATATTAATACTGCTGCTGGTATGTTGGATAATATAGCTAGTGCAGATATAGAAGATGCACAGGAGACAGCAAAACAATTATTTGAATATTTCAAAAGCTTTTTAGATGATGATAGTGATGAGGATTTAGATATTAAGTCAGGGAAACTCTATGGTTTTTTAATCCAGCACAATACAATTGTATATATAGACAGTTTTATCGAATTACTAGTTCAAAAACAGTCAGATAAAAAAATGCTTCATAAAGTTCTACAAATTGCTCAAATAATTGTATATGAAGGTATTCATAGAAAAGCTATAAAATTTGGCATAGCAATCATAAGCCTGTTTGACTTATCAGATGATAATATTGAACTCTTTATTATTAGATATATGGTTAAATATATATTAATAAAGAAAAAAATAAGTATATATATTTATTATGAACATATAATATATATATAATGAATATATGGAGATATTATGAATGTTGCAAGTGGTGAAGAATCTTTAGAGGTCGTATTGGAAAACTTAAAAAGCATCTTGAGTGAAGAGCTAAATTTATATAAAAATAGTAATATTAATATTAAAGTAAAACCACTTTTTTATGAAACACTTTTATCTAAAACATTTATTTTTTATATTAAAAAAGGATTCTTGAGATCTTCTCAAAAGGATTCAGAGTTTAATGAAATTTATGATGGAATTATTTCAGTGGGTGACATTCCAAGTATTCTGATTATGTATAATTTGAGTACAATTGAACAGAGAAAATACAAGATGAGTTGGATTGCAATCGAAGAATATGAAGAAAATTTTTCTGACAATTCAGTTTCAAAAAAATCTATCTCAGAGATGAGAAATCATTTTGAGATTATAAGTTTTTTAGATGTATATAGATTGGAAAATAATAAAAATGAAAGAAGAAAGTTTCGAATAGATTTTGAAAAATTAGAGAAGTCAATTCATGCAACAAAGCTTCCATTGAAACTTTTTTTACGAAATAGTAAAAGATATTTTTACTATGATTTACTTAATATTCAAAAAACAGATTCACAAATCAATGAAATCCCATGTATAGATCAAGAGTTAATAAACATAAAATATGATGATATAAAAATCACAAAAAAAGAGCATAAGAATGTTTATCATTATAAATGCCAGATTTGTAATAAAATGCATGAAGTTGTATTATCCAAATCCCAACGGGATAAAAACACTCCAATTGAAAAATATAAACATGTTTCATCAGATTGGATATTAATTAAAGAGAAAGACAATGTAAAAAGAGTTTACATAAAATGTGATCATGCAGGTACAGAGTATGAAAATATCAACTTTAGTTTTAAAGTTGATAATTTAATGATTGAACAAGAGAATATTGATATTTCAAAATTAAATTTAGATAAAATATTTTTATTTCAGTTTTATAATTTTGTTCATGAGAATAATAGTATTAAATATTTTAAGGATAGAGAATTTGCTGCAATTGATGTAAATGAGTTTTGTAAAAGGTTCAAGTAGTGTCTTTGTTAAAAAAATATTTTGATTATCATTCTGAATTTTTTAGTAATGAATTTGTGATTACATTATCTAAAATTGCCAGCAAAGGAAGTAATGGAAATTTTCAAAAAATCTTGGAGGAGCTTACTATTGATGAAAATGATTTTTTCAAGCAGCTTCAAAAAGAGTCTAAACTTATTCAGAAAAATAAATTGATTAAAAAAATTAATAGATCTCCACATGATATACAGGATAAATCTTATTTATGGCCATATTATTCTTTGTATTTTATGTTAGAACTATATAAATCGGAGATAAAGTTTACTAACAATTTTCAACGAATAGCTGATTTAGTTTTTGCTTATCATTTAGGTTATTTAAGAACTATACATAATACTGAAGTGGATTTGTTATATAAATTAAATCAACTAGCTCAAGCAATTGTTAGAGCAATAGAGATTTTGATTACTTTTCTCAACACAAATAATGAAGAGATTATCAATTTATATTTTGATAACTATGGGGATATATTTCTAAATTTTGTTGATGTTCTTAACGATAAAACAGAATTAGAAAAATATAAGGTACATGTACCTAACAAAAGGATAAAGAACAATTTTATTTTATATATGTCAAATGATATGGAAATTGAAATTGATACAACACGAAAATTAGTGCAAACAGACAAAATAATAGATACTATAGTAGATAGTTATCATCTTTATATTGTACTAATTGAGGGGACTTTAGATTTATCACGTCAGAAAGAAAAAATTTGTCAACTCCCATCGAAACATCATACAGGAAAAGAAGATGTGGATATAGTTGACCAAGTCTTAACATCAGTAAGAGATATTAGAGTATGGTCGGATAATTTAGCTGAGAAAATTGAACAAAGTGCTTATTCACAAGTTCTTTTAACAAGGGATAGTGATGATAATATTCCAAACAATTATCGTCAAAGATTGAAAAATAGAGCAATATCTGCGAATATTACAAAAAATAATTTATTAAGCACTAAATCTTATAAGATACCACCAAAACCTCTTTTAAAAGACTTTATCAAATTTCTTTTTAAACATCGTGATGAGGATAAATATAAATTTTTTAATATAATTTTTATTTTTGGTATTATAAGTGGTCAAAGTTACAGAAGAACTCTTGAATATTTACATGGAGATACAGAAGTTTTATCTATTAGGGGGGATAAAATTCAGGTAAAGTTACATAAAAATCTATTTTCTTCAAAAAACTCAAAAGAGTATTTCGAGGGTAATGAAAAAAAGGTGACATATTATATTCCTTACTTACTTTCTTTGACACTATCTAATCAAAAAAAGTTTATTAATAATATAGATGATATAGAAGAAGAATATCATCAATATATAAAAGATACATGTAGTAGCTTTTACAAAACAATAATAATTGACACAAAATCTATTCATAAAATATCCTTAGCTTATTTAAGAGAACATGGAACTGAGGATATGACCAATATGTTTTGCACCGCAATATATAGTCAAAATGATACAGCTAAATTAGCATATACAAGCATACATATCGAACCACAATATTATTCTACTTATCTAGAAACTTTATATAATGATTTGGGTGTTGGAGAAGTTTTAAAATGGTGTTTAGATTTAAAAGGATATCAGGAAAGAAAGATAAAGTTTAGTGAAAAAAATATGCTGGATCTAATTTATTGGTTAAACAAGAGAAAATTATTGAGTTTTTTTATGCATTGAAAACTACTATAAATAATGAGTTTAATGAGCATTCTAAATTTAATTTGATATCACTATATACTCGTTATGCGTTGAGTTTGCTTGTTGGAACAAGAACATTCAAACATTCAGCTAATTTAGAGAGTATAAGTTATGAATTAAAAATTATGAGAATTGTTGAAAAATCAGAGACATCAATATCTGGTATCCGTATTATACCAATATGTGATACTGCTTTGAAATTATTGAAAAACTATCAAATAAAATGTCAAGAATTAGGGGTACCTTCAAGAAATTTTTATTACATTGATAGTGTTGGAGAACATAAATTATTCAACATTAAGAGTTTAAAGAAAGAATTGAAAATCCCTGAGGTAATATATAATTTTATTGATAATGTTCCTTTGAACTTTGGACGACATATTTTCACTAAATTAGCAATTGAAAGAAACTTTCCTCGAGATTATTTAGATGCTTACCTTGGACATTACTCAGTTGGATTAGAGCAATTTGGTATGTTTTCTTCAATGATAAATTCTGATTATATAGAAAGTATAAGAAATCTTACAGAAGTGTTAGCTAAGGTATATGGAGTTAGTGTATTATTATGACAAATAAACAATTAGAAGCATTGGATATGTTAAAGAATTCAATGAAAAATATTCATGGTTATACGCAATACAAAAGATGGATATTGCAAATAATCACAGAAAAGATTGAATTAATTACACTTAAAAACAAAAAATTCATTTTTAATAGAAAATTTTATAATCTATTAATTGAAAATATTAAACTAAACCACCATCAACATTATGCTAGACGTAAAGAGGTTAAACTAGAAAATCAGTTGTATAAGCTGTGTAATGCATTAAAAAAGAAAGACTTTATTCATAAGCAGAGTGTTTATTTTCCAAAATCCTTTGTTGCTCAAAGTATTAATCCTAACCCAATGCATCTTTTAACAGCAAACTTTGAGATGCTTGATCGATATTCTATGGAAATGCAAAAGTTTATGAGTAATTTTCAAGGATATGATTTAGAATCAATGTATATATATCTAAGATTATATCATAGAAAACTTTTTAGCAAAAATATTTTGGAGTTATTACTTATAGATGATGTGCTTACATTTTCAAAAACACAATGTGTATTAGTATTGTACTATAAACTTTTTTCAAAAATATCTAGTAATAATAAAATATATAAAACAGTAGTTTTAGATAGTTATATAGCTGAAAAGTTTTATATCTATATACAATCATTAAATGAGAGAAGAGAAGATAGAAGAGTTTTTATAAATATAGAGTATTACGAGGATATTTTTCATAAGTATAGGCAGTCAATAGAAGTAATTTCTAGTAATCTGTAGATACGCATCAACTTGGCCACCCGTACGCATAAACACTTGGCCACTTGAGTGCTAAAAAATATTCTTACGACATTGTAGCACAGGGTGGCCAAA
>JASFZI010000014.1:0-4812 GCA_045107135.1 Candidatus Altimarinota bacterium | reverse complement strand
AGTTTTCACCTGAAATGTTTTGAGAACCATCAAATGATTCATTATTTATTATGGCAAATTGAGAAGATGCATCTGTAACTCTCGATTTAGCTTGACTTGCAGATTGAGATTTTGAAGATATTGAAATAATAGAACAAACTAGAATTTCTGCTTTTCCTAGTTGGTTAATGGATTGGATAACTAGACAAATTGAAGAAATAGCAAATAAATTAACAGATTTTCCTACTATATTTATAATATTTCCTGATTTTACGTGAATATTTGATTTAGAATGGGGTAAAATAAGTTGAAATAATTTAGTATCTGGAGAAAATCCTATACGTTTAGGTGATAATTTAGAAAATAATGAAACAATAAACTCAGTGGTAAAAAAAGCAAATTCATGAATAAAGGAAGCTTATGAATTTATATGATCTATGCCGTTAGTTTATATTGAACAAGAAATTATAAATATTACTTTACCATGGACTTCTACAGCTGAAATAAATAAAACTATTACTAGTTGGGAATCTACTCTAGATCAACGGGGTGTTGAAATAGAAAGAGCTAAAAGAGAATGGAATTGATGAACTAGTTGTGATTATGATGATCCTATAGAACAAGAAGAATGTGAAAAACAGAGTGCTATATCAGAACATGCATCTTATGAAGTACTATCAAACGTTGAGGGATTAATGAGTAATTTAAGTATAAATTTAGAAACCTTAAAAGAATATAGAGAAATACCAGGGCAAATAAATAAACTGGTAAACATGAAACAGGTTTATTTAGAACAAATATTATGTAATATAGAGTCTATATCTTATATATTAGGTTGACGGATTTGAAAAAACGGAGAAAGATTTAAGGCGTGGGTTGAAGTATATATATTAATAAAAACAATACTTAAAACTTGGCAAGAATTGGTTGATATTTTTTATGATTACGAAGAAGAATGTCATGATTGTAAAAATGAAAGACAAGATGCCTTAGAAGAAGAATTTTCTTGGATTTCTATGATTATGCCAAATATTCCAGTTATAAGATGGCCAAAAAGGCCTGATATTATTATTGATTTACATAATATTAGAGCATGATTAAGGCTTCCTTTGCCAGAATTTGATATTAATACAAAACCAATTATTGTACCAACGCTACCCGTTTTATTTTTACCAGATGTACCAAATATAAATGCATCTGCAGACTTTAGATTACCAGAAATACCATTATTACTATCAATAGAAATTCCTGAATTGCCAGAAATGCCATCTTTACCAAAGGTTGAGCTTCCTGACTTGCCACCACCACCTAATCTTCCAGAAATACTTTGAGAAATATCTGCAGTTATTGATATATTAAAGTTGATATTTGAGGCTATGTGTATACTTAAAACCTCAGCAATTCATCCTGAATGGAGAGCATGAGACCAAATTGCCTTTTTAACAGAGAGAGGATGATATTTGCCTACAGATTTTATAGAAACAACAAGTCCAGAATTTTCTTACTCATATGTAGATGCCATTAAGGTAACGACATATGTGAATATTGAATTTGAAACAGATTTCATAGTTGAATTAGCTAAAAAAATAGCAATGCCATTAAATAATTTTTCAAATGATTTTGTTAATATATTTGATATTAAATCAGCTAATCTAGATTTTGGTAATTCTACTTTGACACCAGAATTAGATATAGATGTAGATGTATCTTCATTTAATAAATTGAATAATTTAAGAAGGTTATTTGCTACAAGAGTAATAAGTGATATATTGCATTTATATTCAGTAATAAATGAAGAAAAAGATAATAGAGTAAGTAGTTTAGAGTTTAAAGCAATAGTAAATAAGTCTCTGGCATCAAAAACAATAACAGATAATCCTAGAATGGATAGGATTAGAAAAAAATGGGAAGAATTTAATAGTCTAACTTATTCAAAAGAGAATTCTATAATTAAGGAATTACAAGATAATAATAGAGAAAAATTTCAAGCATTAACTGATATAATCAATACAGAGATTATTAAAAATAAAGAATTAAAGGAAAAGATTAATAATATATGAAAATGATCAGTTATTACAAAGGTATCATATAATAATACAAATAAAGCAGATTTGTATAATCAAACATTAGCTGTATATAATGATAAATTTAAGGAATCAGCTAAAAAATTAATGAATTATGAAGATGATATTAATGATGAATTAGAGGAATCTAAAAATTTATTGATAGATTCAATTAGAACTCCTTTACAAAAATATTCTGAAGAAATGATTAAAAAGACTGATACAAAATTATTAGCAGCTATTTCTTCTAATAATTTAGTGGCAACCGATACTACTTTAGCTACAGAAAGTGATTTAACTTCTTGTCAGACTCAGACAGACTCAGACTCAGATTATAAATATATATATGAGTGAATATATATATTAGAAAGAGATACTTCTTATAGATTATTTGATTATTTAGATGAATTAGACTGAAATGAAATAATTAAAGTAATAGATATTGATAAAGATGGAGATGATGATTTATTATATTTAGCAAATGGACAGTTATTTTTAAAAGAAAACTTACAAAGAAAACCAATAAAATGATATGTAACTACTAATCCTATAGTATTAACGGCAGATGATAATAGATTTTATAATGGTGAAATATATTATGAAGCAATTAATAATGCTCATGAAATATGAAGTCCAATATGAAGAATAAATTTAACCTTCGCGTCACCAACTAACAAGGCTATTAATAATTTTAGAATTGGGCTTTATACAATAGTTGATAAATATTTAAATGAATTAGGAGAAAATTATAGACCTGAATTTATAAATAAAGATATAATTGATGCTGTTGCCTGAATAAATGAAGTTACAAAAATAGAAGAGAGTGAATTATATATTAAAAGAAAAAATTTAGTATATATAAAAAGAGCTTGAATTTTAACAGATGTTAAATTAAAGACTAAGGAATTAATTAATATAAATGATGATTTATTCCAAAATAATATCGTTAATATATCAAAAAAGACTACTCTTTATGCTTGATGAAATTCATTTACAATTAATTATGTAGAAGATGGTAATGAGGAAGAAAAATCATTAAATGTAGCTGAATATGAAAATATTGAACTACAAAAAAATATTACAATATTTTGAATGTCTTGAGATGCATATATAAAGTGATCAAATGATGTAATCTATCAATGAACTGATATAAGAAATCATTTTAAGGAACCATTATTTCCTTGATCAAAAATTTCTTATACTTGAGAACAAAGTACAATATTTAGTCTGTCGTATGCGGAACTTGTTTATTATGATGATTCTGAATTAGATATAGATTTTGAAAGTATACAATCATGGGAATTATTTGATTTATGAGAGCAAAAATTTGATTATTTTCTTTGAGTAGATATTGAAAATGATTACTATTATTCTAAAATTAATTCTTTTAGTAATAATATAGATTCAACACTATCTAAACAAATTTTATTTGCTCCACAAGTAGAGTCTGATCAAAATCCACCAGAGCTGTCTTTGAATTCTATAAAAGTACCAGTGTATCAAACACATATTGAAGATATAACTTCTTATATTTATGAATATAACTGAGTTAAAAATATTGAAAAAGTAATAGTTGATCTTGATTTAGAAAAAGATACGGATGGTAATGGAAATACTAAAGATGATAATGATGGAGAATTAGATTGAATTTATAAAAATAAGGTTAAGGTTGATCTTGATTTAATATCATTAAAATTGGAATTCTGAAAATTTGATACATTATTTAAAAAGGATATATGAATTACATTGATTGATTCTAATAATAACGTGTGATATAAAGAGGTATCTTTAGATGTATATTCTCCAACACCACAAATTATAGATTTCAATAATTGATTAATAGAATGATCTATTAATGAAGATCTATCTGGAGAGCCAATAAATATATATAGGTATAGAGGTTGAAGTATTGTAAAATTAGAAAATACAGACTGACTTACAGGAACATTAACTTATGATTGAAATTATTCATTTGAGGTAGGTTCTGAGAGAGTATGATTAACTCTTTATATGGATTGAGAAGAAGCAGCTTTAATAGATGAAGTTACAGGGCAAATTATTATTAAAAATTTTGATTTAACTAGAAAAGTATTATCCTCAAATAATGAACTAAATGATAAACCATTTCCAAAAATAATTATAGAAAATAATTGAGAAGACATATTTTATGAATATATCCAAGTGGAGTGAACTGATAAAGTAAATATTGTTGATAATTTTGATAATATAACTGAAAGAGGAGTATACTTTACTCTAACAAATAGAACTAATTATAATTATTATACAATACCAGAAATTTCAGATTATAGCCCATGAACAGTTTCAGTTTATAGACTAACAAATGTTAATAAAACATCACTCTTTACTATATTTAAGGATTGAAGAATAGATACATTAAATGATTTTTATAAATTAGAATATTTAAATTATGATAATTATGTTGTATTTAAAATAATGGATTCACATTTTGACAATGAAGTTGGACGTATTCTATTCCTGATTGAAGGGGAATATATAATGAAATAAAAATAAAAAAAGCTAAAAATTTTTTAATTTTTAGCTTTTTTTAAATATATTTTATTTTATCTCGAAATTATCAGTTACTTGAGTTTCTATTTTATAGATTATATAATCTTTTTCTATAAATTTTGGAATTTTAAATTTTTCTTTTAAAATTGGTATTAAATCTTCTCATGTAAGTAAAAGAGGATTGATATTTGGTAAGATTACGGCCATTGAGTTGTAATCTTTTTTTATTGCTAGTACTCAA
>JASFZI010000013.1:0-8212 GCA_045107135.1 Candidatus Altimarinota bacterium | reverse complement strand
ATTGAAAACAAAAATGAAATACAGTTACATATTGAGTTTCAGACTATGCATATTTTAATATTTATGAATCTCTTGTTGATTTAAATAATTCCTGAAAATTATCAAGAGCTATTCCTGAAAATGTATTAAAAATATTTGTAGAAGAATTGATAAATAATTATAAGAGATTTAATGAATGAAGTGAGAAAGAAAAAGTGTTAAAATGATTGAAAAATATAAAACTAAATACAAAAGTTTATAAAGTTTGTACAATGTTTTCAAATGATATTACCTATAGATTTAATGATAAAGAAAATAATTTAAATGAAGAAGATTTAGATTTTTTAGAGCATAATAGAGACATCATAGAAGAATTAAAAAAATATTTAGAAATAAATTTTTATGAAGTTATAATTTGATCATATAATAAAATTATATTCTCGAATTTTAATTCATTGTATATTGAAAATAAAGAAATAAAATGAGTTGATTTTCAAACAGCAATAAGATCAACATGCCACGTAGATTCAAAAAGTCTTGAATCTATATGAAAAAACCATAAATATATTTTTGCAAAACCCTGATCTACTTTTGTTGAAAATTGAGTTGTTAGATCTGATAGTTGAGTCCCTAGAATTAAAGAATTATCAGATTTAGGTAAGGATGATGAAACAATAGAAGTTTTATTTGTATATGATACAACGACCAGCTATATAACATCAGCTATTATTAATAAAGCCCCTTTCTTTCCAAAAGAAGAAATACCTAATTGTGATTGATATATTATATTATCATCTGATGAAATTAATAATTGTGAATTTTTCAAAGTTGAAAGATTTTTTAGAGAACTTATGATATTTACATTTAAAAACTTACAATTTTCTCATGATAAAAATAAAGAGATAGTTGAATTTTTAAAAAAATTATCATGATATACAATACACAAATCTCCTAACCAAATAAAAGAAACAATTATTCAAAAAATAAATTCACTTATTAATGATATAAATAAAGAATATAACAAAAAATATTCTAAAATGACTTGAGAGATTTTTAATCTTTATTTAAAAAATGTAGATAGCTCTATACAAGAGTTTTTTAGAAACTGAGAAAGCAATAATCCTGATTGGTTTACATCAAATTTTAAAAGAAATAATTAGTCTTAATTTGTATTAATAACTTTTTTGATTAAAATTTAAATATATTTAATATTAAATAATAAAAATGAGCAAAGAATTTTTAAAATTACTTTGATTAAATAATAACGAGATAGATGTATTATCAGAGTTATTAACTATTTGATCATCAGTTGCTTCAACAATTGCAGCAAGAACAAAAATAAACAAAAGTACAGTGAGATATACTTGTCAAAACCTAGAAAAAAAAGGTTTGATTTTTTCCATAGAAAAAGATAATTCATATGTATACACAGCGGAATCACCTAGAAGATTGCATTATCTACTTGAAGAAGATAAAAAGAGATTACAAAAAAAAGAAAAAATTATAGAAAAATCTATTAAATATTTTGAAGGATTAAAAAACAAAAAAACAATTTTACCAAAAGTAAGTTTTTTTAAATGAAGAGAAGGATTAGAAAAACTATATGAAAAAATATTAGATTATGAAATGCCTATAGATTCATTTGAAGATAATGGTGAAATGTTCAAATCAATACCAGATTTTGTAGACTATTTTATAACTGAAAGAAAAAGAAGAAAAATCTATAATAGAGTTATATGTCCTTCAAATAATCCCATCAATGAAGAATCAGAAAAAGAGTTGAGGTCAGTGAAAATGATAAAGGAAAATCTTTTCCCATTCACATGAGACATAAAAATATGCGCAAATCATGTAAGTATTATGTCATTCAAAGAAAATAATTCAGTTGCTATATCCATAACTGATGAAGATATAGCAAATAATTTCAGAGTATTATTTGAATATATGTGGAAAAATATAGATTAAATTTATTTTTTTAATTTTTTCAGTAAAGTACTATTGTTTAGTTTTTAAATATTTTTTTTATGAAGAAAGTTTTAGGAGTTTTAATAATTACTTGTTCATTATTTTTGTCTAGCTGCATAAAGATGGATTCAGAATTATATATAAAAGATGATTTATCATTGGAATGAAAAATGAGAGTTGATTATACTCAGTTAAATGCTATGGCTAATTCAATGACTGATTTTTGAACTGGTGTAACTACAAACCAAGAAATAGCAATGCCCTGTGAACAGCTTCAATCAAGTACATGATGACTTTCTACTTGAGAATATATGGAAATGAGTTGTGAAAATATAAGTGAAAATATTGCAGAAGTAACATGAAAATGATGATCAATAGAAGATATGACAACCATTAAGGATTGAAATTATCTTTTAGATTTAAAATCAATAATTGATTCAAATAATAGTGATGATTCAAAAACTGAAGAAGAAAATATAAATTCAGTTAATATGTTAAGAACAATGTGATTTGAAATGAATTATAGTATTGAATTTCCTACTAATATTATAGAATCAAATATATGAAATATTAATGGAAAAGTATTAACTTTTAATGTTTATGATGTAGTTGATTGAATTGATCCATATGTAATTTTTGAGAATAATGGTAATTTAGTTGAAAGAGAAGATAATGATTATTCTATAGAAATAGAAGAAAGAGTTATTTTAATAAAAAAATTAATTCTTTCAAAAAATGAATTAGAAAAAACATACCAATGAAGAAAAGATATAGCAAAATTTGATGCACTTATTCCACAAGTAAAAAACAAAAAACTAATAGGATTGCATAATACACTTTTAGATTTAGATTTTAGCTCATATAGATTTAGAGAATATAAAAATATATTAGAGTATTTACAAGCAAAAATTTGACTTGAAATTCATAATAGAGATAATATACAAAAAAATATAAATTAATTTTAATAATAACAATAAAAACATGCTACAAAATATGAACAATAACATTCCAAAATTAAATTTCACTATTAAAGCAATAACTACTATAGTAATAGTAACTATGTGAATCATAATATTAAATCCTCTTGTAGTTATAGAGGCATGACATAGATGAGTAGTGTTTTCAAAATTTTGATGAGTTAAAGCAGAGGCCCTTTGAGAATGAATTCACTTAAGAATTCCTCTTGTAGAATCTATCCAACAATTAAATGTAAGAACACAAAAAATACTTTTTACAAATAATCCTGAAAAATATCCAGATATTAGTAATGTAAGAGCTAGACTTGATAGTGCTTCAAGCGATTTACAAGATGTTTATGTTGATACAATAGTTACTTTTAGTTTAGAGAAAAGTCAAGTTTCAAAAATTTATCAAAATGTATGACTTGATTATGAATCAAAAAAAGTTATTCCTCTTATAATAAATAGTATAAAAACACATACGGCAAAATTTAGAGTTTCTGAAATACTTACAAATAGAGAAAAAATAAAAAATGCTGTTGAAAAAGAACTTACAGAAGAATTTGGTAAGGTATGAATTATATTAGAATGAGTTAGTCTCGCTAATTTTGATTTTAATGCTGAGTTTAAAAAATCAATAGAAGAAAAACAAATAGCTGAGCAAAGAATGGAAAAAGAAAAATATGAGCTTGAAAGAATAGCTATTAAAGCACAACAAAAAGTAAAAGAAGCTGAAGCAGATGCTGAAGCAAAAATTAAAAGAGCCGAATGAGAAAAAAGAGCAAAAATTCTTGAATGAGAATGAATAGAAAGCTATAATAAGTTAATAAAACTAGAACTATCCGAATCAGTACTTGATTATAAAGCACTAGAAATTCAATTACAAGCAATAGATAAATGGAAATGAGATTATCCAACATATTACATGTGATGAGAAGGATCAGCTATTCCACTTATAAATATTTGAAGTAAATAAAAACAAAAGACAGCATTAATGCTGTCTTTTGTTTTGTATTATTTATTCCAAACTTCTTTTTTTAATTCTTCAGGTAAATTTATTACTAAATTTTCAAGCTCTTCTCTCATTTTTTTTCTAATTCAATTATTAGAATATTCATATGCTCTTAAAATAGCATGCTTAATTAATTTTGGATCAGAACTTCAATGTGTTATATAAAACGAATTTTTAAGTCAAAGACATAATGCTGCTCCTGTTTCTTTTGATTCATATTTTTTAAAAAGGTTTTTAAATTTTATTTTTTTAAAAAAGTATACAACTTTAAGCAACAAATCATTTTCAAATAACTCTTTAAAATCCTCTTTTATATTTCTTCATATTCATTTTGCTGTTTTTAACATATTGTTTCACGTTACAGCGTCAGTTAAAAGGATATCAGCCTCCGTATTTAAAAGGTTATCACCTTCAATATTTCAAATAAAAATATCTCAAAATAATTCTTTTAATTTTTTATATACTTCTTGTATTTCTTTTGATCATTTACTTTCTTCTTCTCAAATATTTATTAATCAAATTTTTGGGTTTTCTATTCAAGTACTTTTTAAATAACTCACAGCCATCAAAGCATTGTTCAAATATGCTTTAATTATTTTCTTTTCATTATTTCACATTACTGTTGCTCAAAAATCAAGCATAAGTGTTTCTCATCAATTCTTTTTAGGTATGAAAGCAGCTAATGCTTGACCAAATCTTATTCATCCTACATTTAGGGTTTTTATTTTTCTTTTTGCTCATATTACTCACACTCATGTATTTCAAGCAGTAATTCAAGCGTCAATTATACTTTCTCATTCTTCATTTAATACTAAATCTTCTAATAATAATGACATAGATGCTTCCCTATTATTTTTTACAGCATTTATATCTTTTGTAGCCATAGAAATATCGTCTTTTGAATTCACTATTTCTATTCTATCTAAAGTTTCTGTAGCTAAAGTATATTCATCTAAAATTTCTTCTATAAGTTTCTTATTTCAATATAAAAACATTTCTAAATCATTTTCTAATTCCATAGCATCAACTACTCATTCTATTCTAACCTCTGGTCAAAAATCTCAACCACTTATATCAAGTCAAATCTTTGTCATTTCAATACATTACTATAAATAAATTTACATTATTATAAATATTAATTTTAATAAGTCAAAAACATAATTATCAAATCAAATTTATATTTTTTTTAATCATTAGTCCATTTTTCAACTGCTAAATCTTGATGCGCAAAATTCATGAAGTCTCTCATAATTGGTCATGCTCAAGTTAGTCAATAAGCTTTTCATGTAAGTTCTTCTCAAGAAGTATTTCAAGCCCAAACAACAGTGGTAATTTGTGGAGTATATCAAATTGTCCATAAGTCTTTAGGAGCAATTATATCTTCCTCGTCTTCTACATTTTTTTTATATTGTTTACTTGATGTTCAGGTTTTCGCAGCAATTTGTCTTTCAGGAATTGTTAAAAAATAATTCCAATTTCTTGGCCTATCATTAGCATTAGATAATATAGAATTCATATTATAGCTATATTCTTTATCTAAAACTCTTATTCATTCATTTAGAGTATTAATACTTTCAATTATTTTTCAATTTGAATCAATTATTTTTAGTATAGAAATTATTTCATTTTTAATTCAAGAATTTGCAAAAACAGAATATGCTTTAGCTAACTCAAATGGTGTAATTTGCACTGTTCATAAAGCCATAGGTGCCGAATATACATAATTATATCAATATTGTTCTTTAAATTCTTCTTTAAAATCCAACAAACTTGTTAATCAAAAAGGCTCTAGAAATTTTATTATTTCATCTTCTTCTCCTGCTGCATAATATAATTTGACTGCTGGAATATTTCTAGAATAGTTCAATGCTTTTGATAAAGTCATTTTTCACAGATACTTTCAATCAGAATTTTTTGGAGTATAATCTCAAGGGAAAGTAAACTTTGCATCAGTAAAAATAGTATCCTTAGTAAATCATTTTTTTATCATAGCTAACATATAAATAAAAGGTTTAAATGTACTCCCAGGTTGTAGTCTTGCGAAGATCATATTATTATAACCTAAATTACCTTCATCAAAATAATCTACTCATCATACCATTGATAGTATTTCACCAGTTTTATTATCTAGACTTATTAAAGCCGCATTCCTTGCTCAAAATTTTTCTATATTTATTTCTACTTGTTTTTCGATTAATTTTTCAGCCTTTTCCTGAAGTGTTGAATTAATAGTTGTATATATCTTTAAACCTCCTTCTTTTATCAGTTTTTCTCAGTATTTATTTACTAAATTATCTCTAACATACATCACAAAATGAGGATATTTTATATCATCAGAATATTTTTTAAATTCGAATCAAAAAGATTTGATAAGTGATTGTTTATATTGTTCAAAAGTAATATATTTATCCTCTAACATTCTTCATAAAACGTAATCTTTCCTTCAAATTTTATATTCTATATGAGAATTTTTATATTCAATAGATATTGAATTCAAAAATGATAATAAATCTTTAAATTTTATAAATGTGCATCAATTATTACTTATTATAAATTCAAATGATTTTATATCATTTTTATTTATTCAACATATTTTTAAGTTATTTCATGCAATAAAAATATCAAGATTATTTATAAACTTTATAAGTAAATCTATTTCCGTTTTATTATTATCTAGAACAACTTCTGATAATATTTCTATATTTTTTATTTTATTATCTATATTTATTATTAAAGGAAAACCTAATAATTTATCTTTTCTATTATAAGGAGATAATCAAGTTGGAGCTTTTGGCAAAGAGGCTAATATACTTGACTCTAATATTCATAATTCAGAAGCGTTAATTCAAAAGAATGTCAAAGCTGCTTGCTCTATACCATAGGAGTTTCATCAAAAAAATATTTTATTAAGATAAAGCTCTAAAATATCTTTTTTTTCAAAAATTGAATCTAGTTCGATTGATAAATATAACTCTTTCACTTTTCTTTCTATACTCCTTTCTTTGGATAAATATGTCACTTTTGCTAATTGTTGAGTTATTCAAGAAGTTCAAGAAAAATTATTTCAACTTACTAATCAATAAATAATTGCTCTAATAATACCTATACTATCATATCAAGGATGCGTCCAAAATCTTTTATCTTCTCATGCCACAATTGCATTAATCATATTTATATTTATCTCTTCATAATCGACATAAGTCCTCTTTTCTGAATAAATTTTATATAATTCTAATCAATCTCTATCATAAATAATTGAAGATTCTGGCATAGGAATTGTTTTATAATCCTTTACATCAGGTAAAGGAACGAGAACATTTAAATAAAATAAGAATAAAAATAATATAGCATAAAAGAATATTCAAACAAACAAGAAAAAGAATATAATCTTATAAATTATATATTTTTTCCTAGAGACTTTTGTTTTATTTTTTAATTTTTTTTTATTTTTCAACTTTTTATTCTTAACTAATATATTATTTATTAGTTTAGAGCATAAATCATTTTTTTCAAGCTTGATTTTAAAGCTAATCAGTAAGATTATGAATATTGAAAATATATTGAGTTATACGTTATTTTTGAACACATTTATAAAGTTGAAAAAAATATTAAAAAATGATATTATAAGTATATATATTATATAATATCTTATTTTTATGAGTGAAATTCCAAAACATCATGATATTAATGAAGTAGAACATTCTTCATTGAATACAAATAATGAAGCGTTAACTCCTGAACAAAAGGAAGCTTTTAAAAAGTGAGAACAAAAAGCTTATGACGCTAATAGGCTAGGTAATCAAGAACAAGCAGAAAGTTGAAAAGAAGCAGATTTATTAATTGAAGAATTAAATAATGATAATTTTAATGAAGGATATCCAACAAAAGAAAATATGGTTCAAAGTTTGAAAGAATGAAATATTACTAATCAAACCATAAATGATTTAAACTATGTCTTCCCGGACAATGTACTTGATCGGAAAGCATTTGCAACAGAAATCAAAGCAAGTTTAAATGAAAATAATTTTGCTAAATTAAGAGAAGTTTTTGATAAAAAATTACAAGAAACTCATGAATTTGATACAAAAAGATTAGAAAGTAGCTCTACATGAGTTATTATGACGATGAATACTGAATATACAGATTTATATAAAGAATTATTTTGAATAACAATTGAAGAATGAGCTTTAAAAGAATATTATAAATAGAATAACTTAATTAAAATTATTTTTATCCATATGTCAGTAGAAAACAATTATTCATATTCTGAAAATAATATAGAAACAGAAAAATGAGT
>JASFZI010000012.1:0-6573 GCA_045107135.1 Candidatus Altimarinota bacterium | reverse complement strand
ATGAATTGACACCAGATAATTTAGCAATAGTAGATAGTTGTCCTACTACTTTTATCGTTGGAACAGGATTATTTGTAGAATGTGTAACTGAGGACCAAGACTTAAAAGATGATTTATATAATTTATTATATTATGCCCCATACAACGAAATCTGAGACCTATTTCTTTACGCATCTGAAACAACTTGATATTGATTATTTACTAACTATGTTTCTGATATAAACAATTTAGGGAGTTATTATAGACAAATAAATTTAGATGACTCAAATGCAAGCCAAGATGATCTATCCTCTTATGGTACAGTTATCAGTACAGGATCATCTCTTGTAGAAGCCCCAACATGAGAAAGAGGTATAGTTATACACCAAGATGGTGCAGCCGACTACCTAATGTATGACTTTTCAAGTTCACCTTTAAGTGGAGATTTTGTGATTGAGATGAGTGTAAGAATACCAGATAATGATAAACATTATTTAATTGATGCATGAGATAATTTTAAAGTGTTTACACAAAATTGAGAATTAATATTTTATAACTGAACATCTTCATCAGATAATAATTATAATATAATCACTGAAAATTTTAATCAAATTTTCATAAAAAAATTATGAAATTATATTTACACAAGGGTATGAAATTCTAATTTTGTTAAAAGTCAATATCTTTGAGAAAATATGATATCGACAGAAAATATAAATAATATCGTTATTTGAGCACTAGATATTTTAGGAATGTATCTATTACAAATTAATGACATAATAGATTATGTGAAGATTTATAATTAATATTTAATTTATACTTTCAAAAAACTCTCATTTAAAAAGGAGAGTTTTTTACTGTTTTTAAAAATTAATAAATATACTTATCTATCCATTATCATTTACATGTAAATTAAATGTAGTTGATTCATTTCCACCATCAGGATTAGTTACCTTTATAGTTATACTATAATCAGTAGGACCTCATACATCTCATGACCATGTAGATACTCATGTATTTGCATCAATAGTTAATTTTCCTAATATTGGATTTCAAACAATTGTATAAACTGCTCATGCTGCAACATTTGTTACGCTTGGAGCTGGTAAATCTGTTGGAAGAGCTCAAGCTTTATCACCTATAGTTTGATCTGCCAGTGTGATAGTTGGAGTAGATATAAGATCTTCTAGGACTTGTCTAACTGATGTTGTTGTCTCTGTGTCGTTTGTTGATGTCGCTGTTAGTTCGAAGAATGTGTCGGCTGCGTTTGAACCGGCCCAGTCGAATGTGATTTGTTTTCATGATATTGAGATGTTGCTTATTGCTCATCAGTTTGTTGAAATCAGTGATCCTACACTTTTAATATTTGTGTTTGCTTGTAATACTAGACCAACATACGCTTTTTTTGTATCTGGTGTTGTTCATACAAATGTTATTGTTGTTATATTTGGTATTTCTTGTGTTTCTAGAGTTTCTGAATTTTCTTCTAATTCTGGTGGTTTTGGTTTTGGTTTTGGTTTAATTTTTTCTATTCTACTTACTAATTCTTTTTTTTCTTCTAATTTAACTGGTATTAAACCTAGAGTTGCAAAATCTTCCATAAAAGCCATCATTTCTGCATTCTTTTGTTTTATAGTATCTGATGCGTTTTGTGATATTCCACTTCATCATGTCATATCTCTTGTATCTGTTACTCCTATATTTGCAGGATTAAATGAGTGAGTATATGAAGCCATAATTGTATTATTATTTTCTTGGTTTCCTATTCATTGTGTATGTGATCCTGTAATACTAAATTTACTGTTATCTCATACTGGTACTGATAATCATGTACCATATACATTTTGTGAAACACCTGTTCATACTCATACTTTTACAAATACTTCTCATCAATTTACTAAATCTCAAATAAATGTACTTGTCGTATATTTTGTTTTTACTCAAAATCATGTCTCTGTTCATCCTCCTTCATAATTGATACTATTTGCATTTAATGAAACTTCTAATTTATTATTTTCGTTTAATTTTAATCCAATTCATGCTGATACTCACACTCATTTTGTTCATTGTATTGACACCATCTCTCTATACACACTTATATAGTCTGCATCTTCTATTGTGATATTTCTATCTAATAATTCTTTTCCATCTGCACTTGACACATATCAAGTAAATACCAAATAATTCAAAAATCATTCTGATATTTTTTGTTTATATTCAACTAACAATTTGTTTTGTGTTATTTTTTCTTCTAATGTTCACAAAATTTGTGATGAAAATTCTTGATTTTGTGATAAATGTTCTCATAAAAATTTTAATTGTCCGTTTCATGATACTTCAAAACCTATTAATGCTACTACTCTATACATATCTGGTCATAGATCTGCTAGTAATCATAGTGATACACTTTCCATTGAATAAACTCATGCTAGTCTAGCACTTTCTCACATAATTGAATCTATATTCATTCATGTCTGTAATGAAACACCTCTATCAGTACTATATTCAAATGATACTCACTCTGCTCATACTGTAATTGGAGAATTCATATTTTGTGGATTTTCTAATTTTAATTGTAATTTTTTATATTTTCAAAAATTATCTGCCTTAGAAAAAGTTATTGTTACACTTTCTCATTCTCTATAAATTTCTATACTTCATCCTGTCTGTTCATCTGTTGTTATTACTCCTAATATCTCTCAGGCTATAACTTGTTCTAATTTTTCTAAAATTTTTGTCTTTGTTGCTTTATCTAATTTTAATCATTCTAAAATTTCTTGCAAAGATTCATTGTCTGCAATTTCTTTATTAACATCTATTTTTAATTTTTCTAAACTCAGATTAACAGCTTCTTTAGTATAATCTCTTGTTTCAGATACTATTAATGGATTATTTATACTAATAGTGTTTTTACCATCTTCTGCAAGATTAACACTATCAACTGTGCTCATATCTTTTGCTGCTACTTGTCAAGCTAGAGCCATACCTGCTACTAAACCTGCTGCTGCACCTATTCAATTTTTCATACTATAATTTATTATAAATGTATTAAAATAAAAATTTAACAATATAATTTTAACATATTAATATTAATTGTCAAGGGTTTTTGTTATTTTTTTTTTGTTTACTAAGTTTGTCTAAGAAAAAGCCTCTTCTATTAAGAGGTTTCTCGACTGATTTTTATTTATTTTCTAAAATTATCTAATTAATGATTTATAATCCTCTGCACTTCAAAATATATATTGTATTGTTACTGTTTTATGTTTCCTCTAAATCCAATAGTACTGATTCTTTAATTTGAATGTCATACATTATTTTCAGAGATTGTTAATAAAATCCTTCCCTTGTTTATAAGCATTTTCAAATGGTATATTTTTTTCTCATTCTCTTTTATTCAGTTCCTTAACTATTTTTTTTCTATCAATATCTTTTTCTATTTTAACTTTCATATTTTTTATAGTTATATAGTATTTAAATATATTATATCAACTCTTTTATTAATTGCAAATTTATTATATACTTTTTATATACTTTATTTAATTATAAATACTTATCTTTAATATCTTCAATCAAAAAACCTATTTCACCACTACCTCCTTCTCCAAATTCCCTCTCAAAATATTTATATTCCACCCTGCTCTAGTTTTTATCCCCCCTTGTTCTAATGCATTATTCAAATCCAATGGGTCAATACTAGCTCAAAATTCTCATTTAAACTGAAGAATGTTAGATTTAACTAATTTAAATATATTATACATATAAATATTGACAATTCTAGTGGTTGCATATACTTTTATTTGTATAATTTATATACTAAATACAAAAATAAATAAATTAAAGGGGAAAAAAAATGGAAAGTTATTTTGTGTCATTTTTAGTTACTACTTTTTTCGATGAGAATGATGACTTAATCATGTTTAATTGGTTAAATTCTGAAAATGTTCGGATTTCAGGTCATAAACATCCTATGTATGTTCATATGAAAAAATTTGAAAACGAAGGAATTTTCCCATTTGAAGTGGATGGGTATTATGATGATTTTGAATTTCTTATTTCTAAAAAATTTTTGGTTTTATCTCAGGAAGAAACCAAAAATGAAGTAAGAAAAATTTACAAAAAGCTGACTAGTCTAGACGATTTGAATCTTGTTCTTATGCCAGTTGAACAAGATTGTAATTTCCGTTGTGTATATTGCCATGAAGACCATTCTAAAAAATCTCATATGGGAAATGAAGAGCTACTGATTCTTGAAAAGTTTATAGAAAGATGGAGTCCAAAGACTTTTCGTGTAGATTATTTTGGAGGAGAGCCCTTAATGAATAGTAATTTCATCAGAAATTTCAATTCAAGGATTTTATATCTCTCAAAACATAGAGGATTTGAATTCAATTCCTCCTCAATGACAACTAATGGCTACCTTCTTAACGTTAAACTCTTTCAAGAATTACTTAATTTGAAAGTTACAACATATCAAATTACTTTGGATGGGATGCCAGAATTTCATGATGAATATCGGCCTACCGTTCATGGCAAATCTACATTTGAACAGATATATAAAAATCTCGTAGCAATTTCTAAATTGCCAAGAGATAAATATTTCTTTTCAATTACAGTAAGAATGAATTTCAATAATCAATCTGCTTCTCTAGAAAAAAGAAAACCTTTTTTTAAAAGACTTGAAAAAGATTTTGGTGGTGATAAAAGATTCATGTTTATGGTTCAAATGATTTCCAACTGGAAAGAAGAAATTGATGAAAAAAAATTCTACTGTACTGTTAATGAAGGAAATCAATTACAAGAACAAATTGAACAAGAACTGGAAGAAAAAGGAATAAATACTGTTCCAATGATTCTTTTTAGTAATTATGGTTCAAATTACTGTTATTCTGGTAACTCAAACAATGTTATTGCTTACCCCATTAATAGCTATATAAAAAGAGGAATGCTTATTGAAAAATGTACATTAGCAGTAAATAAAGATATCAATAAAGTTGGGCATATTGATACAAATGGAATTCTACATAGGTCTAAACAATGGACATTTTGGACAAGTGAAACACTATTTAAACATAAAAAATGTCGTGAATGTTTTTTTGTTTTAAATTGTTTTTCTAAATCCTGTGCCTTAACAAACTATAGGAAAAAAAACTTAATCTGCCCTAGCTATAAATCTAATGAAGTAGAAACTGTAAAAAGAATTATGCTATTTATACAAAATGGGTAGAATATAATTAATTATTAACTATAATATAGTTTTAATAATTTAATAAAAAAAGGAGGTGATACAAAAGGTTCTTATGTAAGTTGCTTAATCTAGGTTTTAATTAATTTTTCAATTAAGGAGTATTATCATGAAAACGAAATCACAAACTACAATGGTTCGCGGTAAAACAATGGCTCAAGTTAATAGTGTTAAATACGATCAAAAACACGGAATTATCCGTACTCGTGTAACCACTGGCGACTGTTGCAAATAGTTTTCTCTATGCAACTAGTAGTAACTAGCCTTTCCCTCTTATGGGAAGGGCTTTTTTTAAGTTCTAAAAAAGTACTAAAAGTTGACTGTTATTTAATAATGTATACCTTTAAATATATTACAATTAAATAAATCATTTATGATTATACATAAAGCTAAACCGGAAGATGCTGTTTTTATTTCTAAAATAAACTCAATGACCTGGTTAAGTACATATAAAAGTGATGAATATTGAATAAATGAAAATATATTTAAAGAAAATCAAACTAGTGAAAAAGATAAAGATAAATTTATTAAAAGGAAAAACAAAGAGATTTTAGATAATCCTTGAAGCTATTTTTTAGTAAGAGATAAAAACAAAGTAATATGATATGCTAGTTGAAAACTACATAAGGAAAAACAATTTAATGAATTTTTTGCAATTTATATTTTACCAGAATATCAATGAATGTGAATTTGAAAAAAATTAGCTAATAAGGTATTTGCATATTTATGAAATAAAAAAAATATTATAGTTGAAGTTATTTGATACAATAAAAATGCAATATTGTTTTATGAAAACCTATGATTTAAATTTAATAAAAAATTAGAAGATTTTGAGATAATAGACTGAATATGGGTACCAGAAATACAAATGATAAAAAAGGGAAAATAAATAATAAATTATACATTTAGACTAAAAAACCTATTTCACCACTACCTCCTTCTCCAAATTCCCTCTTATAATATTTATATTCCACCCTGCTCTGGTTTTTATCCCCCCTTGTTCTAATGCATTATTCAAATCCAATGGGTCAATACTAGCTCAAAATTCTCATTTAAACTGCTTTCAGCCAAAAATAGAACCTTCAGCTCATATTTCACCATAGATAGCCTTTTCCATGAATTTAATTAGATTATCTTTCCACTTATCTCATCATTGTTCTATATCACTTTCTCAGAATCTACCATTTGATATATCAAGTGTTTTTTTATTTAAATTAAGTCCCGGGATATTAAATATATTTGATTGATATTCTGTAATTAATTGATTTGTAAGTGATTGTGGTAGTAAATCAAAACCTATAGATTTTAAATATTTGAGGGTATCTTTCTTTTTTTCATCTACATTTTTTGCT
>JASFZI010000011.1:0-5802 GCA_045107135.1 Candidatus Altimarinota bacterium | reverse complement strand
ACTCAGAAGATTGTTCATCTAACTGCGGCTGTTGTATCTGTTGTGTAGACTTCGAATGAAGACTGGTCATTTAATTTTGTTGCTCTTGTCCATATTTTACCAGCAGTAAGTCCGATTTTTACTATAGTGTTAAGATTGTCTGTTCATTTGAAATCTAAACTTGTTAGTTCTATTTCAGAATTTTCTTCTATAATAGAAACACTTCAATCAGAGAAAAATATTTCCATTTGTTCTCATGTTCATGTTAATATAGTATCTCATTCTCTAAATATATTTCAATCAATATCAGTTGCAACTAATATTAGCTCATCTGGATTATATGGGAAATTTACATTTGAATTGTTGTTTACAAAGTTTGGTCCATTATATCCTCTGATTAGATTGAAAGGTCATTCTGTTGCAGTATAATTTCATACAACTTTTGAAACAGGAAGAGTATCTATAACTTGAATAGAAGCAATTTCAAATTCATTTGTTGTTTTAGTCTTACCATAAGAGTAATAAGAATTAGTTCTTGGATCAATAGGGAGTACATTTATATATTTTTTAGCAATTGTATCTTCAGTTATTGAACCGTATACTCAGAAAGTATCTGAGTCATCATATGAATGTTTGTATGAAGTATCTACTGAATAGAAATTTGTATTACCTCCAGGCATAGGAAGAGTTTTTGTTTCCTCAGAGAAAGAAGTTAGGGCATTTTTAATAGTCTCAACATCAGCAACCACCTTTGTATTGCTCATATTCTCATTATATCATTGCTTTGATGATATTCATATAACTGCAAGTAAGGCTATGATAGAAACTGTTATGATTATCTCCACTAAAGAGAATGCTTTTTTGCTTTGCATCATGATATATAATTTAAAATATAATTAAACAGTATTAATTATATTTAAAATGTCCTTTTAATAAAGTTAATATAATAAAAGGCTTTGACAAAGATAAATTTTGTTTTATGAAAGTTAATAATTAATAGAGAATTAATGCGTTGTCAAGGGTTGATTTTGAAAAAAATAATGGAAGAATCTGAAAATAATTATTTATTTTTAGTAGTTTTTAATTTTATATATATTCTATATTAAAGTTTATTTAATTTAAAGCTAATTATGAATAATAAAATTAAAAGATTTTTTGAACCTGCTCTTTATAATAAAATAGTTTTATTTAGAGCTATTATATCATGATTAGTTCAAACATTATATGCAGTAATTAATATATATTTTATTCAAAAAATAATTGATTTAATTGAAAAAGATTTACAGAATCAAATATTAAATATAACTATATATTTTTTTATTTTTAATATTATTTATTTTATATTCTCATTTATTTCTAGGAAATGGTCTTGGGCTGATATATATTATAGTAATATTAAGACATTAAATAAATTGTATATGTCTAAATTTAATACTCTTGATAATACTAGTATTGAAACAGTAGGGACTTGAAAAATTATTTCTATTCTATCTAAATGATTTGAAACTTGGTCAAATTTTTTAGCAGCTTCAATATCTATAGTTACTAAAGTAATAGTATCAGTAATTGCAACATTTATAATACTAAAATCATTATGAAACATTTATATTATTATATTTTTTATATTCTTTATAGTTATAAATATTATTTTAAGTATATTAAATCAAAAATCATTAAATTATAGGATTTGAGTAACTGAATCTAAAATAAATTATGATAAACAACTTGTAAGAATGATAATGTCAAAATTTGAAATTTTACAAAATAATAAAAATAATGATGAGATAAATAAATTAAATTGACATACAGATAGTATTATTTTCAACAATAATAAACTAAATAACTATTTATTTTCTATGTTTGTTATCCCTGAATTTATGTTATTTATTGTATATTTATCAGTATTACTTTTATTAAATAAAATAACTATTTGATTTTCATGAATAGTGTCAATTTTTTTAATGTTATGATTATTAAAGGAAGTATTGAATAATTCTATTTGATTTTTTAAAAGCTTTACAAAAAGTTTTTATTCAATTGAAAAAGTATGGGATTTTTTTGATAATACTAAAACAATAAAAGGAATTAATAAAGGAAAAACTTTTGAGTATATCAATTGAGATATAAAAATAGATAATTTAGATTTTTCATATTGAAAAAATAAAGTATTTAATAATTTAAATTTAAATATTAAATGATGAAAAAAAACTGCTTTTGTATGAGCTAGTTGAAGTTGAAAAACAACATTAATTAAATTAATATCTTGATTTTTAAAATGAGATAATGGTAATATTTTTATAGATTGAAAAGATTTAAAAGATATAAAACTAAGTTCTTATTATAAAAATATTTGATATTTAACCCAAGAACCTTCTATTTTTGATTGAACTATTCTTGAAAATCTTACTTATTGAATTAATGAATTTGAAATAACAGATAAAAAATTAAATAAAGTAATTAAATTAGCTAAGTGTGAATTTATTTATGATTTTGAAGAATGATTAAGTACCGAAATATGAGAGAGATGAGTTCGTTTGAGTTGATGACAGAAACAAAGACTTGCAATAGCAAAAATATTTATGAAGAATCCTAAAATTATAATACTAGATGAACCTACATCTGCATTAGATAGTTTTTCAGAGGAGAGTATTACAGAATCATTTGATAAATTATTTTATTGAAGAACCGTATTAATTATTGCTCATAGATTACAAACTGTAAAAAAATCAGATGATATTATAGTTTTTGATAATTGAAAAATAATAGAGAGATGAAATCATGAAAAATTAGTACAAAATAATTGATATTATAAAAAAATGCTCGATTTACAGAGTGGATTTTAAAAAAATATTTATTATTTTCTAAAAAATTCTATGTTTTCTATAATTCTAAGTTTTTGTTAATTGAACCCATAAAAGTAGAGTCGAAAAAAATAACTGAATATAAAAAAGTTGCATCACACGAAGCAAATAAATGAGAATTTACTAAATGTTTACTTTTGTATTCTGGAGGATTAGATACATCAATAATGCTTAAATGGATACAAGAAGAATATAATTCAGAAGTAATAGTTTTAACTATTGATATCTGACAAACAGCGGATGATTTGGAAGCTATAAAACAAAAATGAATTAAATTGTGAGCTAAGGATGTAATAATTTATGATGCAAAAGATGAATTTGCTGATAAATTACTTTCAGGGGCAATTAAAGCTAATGCTGATTATCAATGATGATATGCTTTAAGTACTCCACTTTGAAGAATTACAATATCAGAAATAGCTGTTAAAATTGCAAAAAAATATGGTTGTGAGGTTGTTGCTCATGGTTGTACTTGAAAATGAAATGACCAGGTTAGGTTTGAGTGATATATTACAACATTAAACCCAAAATTAAAAACAATTGCCCCTGTAAGGGAATGGTCAATGTGAAGAGATGAACAAATAATATATGCTGAGAAAAATGGGATACCAATTGTACAAAAAATAGATAAACCATACTCTTATGATGAAAATATGTGGTGAAATACTTGAGAAGGTTGAGAAATAGAAAATCCAGAATTAATTCCACCTCAAGAAAATATTCTTCAATCAAAATTAAACAATGAATAAAAAAAACTTAGTACATAATAATATAATAACTAATTATATTTAGTCCACCAAAATTTAGATTAAGCTGACAAAGATAAAAATTATAGTGTATATAAAAAGTATATAATTAATTTGCAATTAAGAATTTAGTTGTTATAATGTGTTTAGATTAATTTTTTAAGAAATTATTATGACAAAAATAGATTCAAAAGATTTTGAAAAAAAAGGGTTTACTACTGATGAAATTCAAGATGTAATAATATGAAATGAGCAAATTAATAAATGAGTTTTTTTAACTGAGGATGAATGTTATTCTAATTTAGAAAAAAAGATTTATTTAAAGAAAGAAAAAAGTTATGTATAAAATATTTTATTCACCAAAGTCTACAGAAAATTTACAAGAAATTTTTTCTTATATTTCTAAAGATAATTCTTTTTATGCAGCAAAAGTTATTACTAGTATAAAAAATACAATAGATATTTTAAAGATTTTCCCAATATCTTGAAATAAAATATGAAATATTAATAGATTTATAGTTAATTCCTATTATAAATATAAAATTGTTTATAAAGTTAATAAAATGTGAGTTTTTGTCGTTTCTATTTCAAAATATAGAGATTTTTAATTATGTTAATTAATTTTTTTGACAAATTCAACAAAACCAATATTATTATTTTAATATTTCCTAATAAGGACTTATGAGCCTAGCACAACTTGAAACCATAACAACTACAACTCTTACCGCTTGGTAGAGGATTTTTGTTGAATAATAACACTAAAACAAAAACTCTACTAAGACAGTAGAGTTTTTTTATTTAATTAATTTAAAAAAAATGGACTTATCTATAAAAAGACATTCACTTGCTCATGTAATGGCACAAGCCGTGAAACAAAATTACCCTGATGTTAAAATAGCTACTTGACCAGATACTGAAGATGGTTTTTATTATGACTTTGATTTTTGAGAAATTGAATTTTCTGATAAAGAATTAAAAAGAGTGGAAAAAACTATGAAAAAAATTATTACTCAAAATCAAGATTTTAAAAAGTTTGATGTTGATTATGATACTGCAAGAAAAATAGTTGAAGAAATGTGAGAATGATTTAAATCTGAGATTATTAATAAACTTGAATCATGAAATTTTAAAAATATAGAAAAAATTAGTGATAAAATCACTTTTTATATGAATATTTCAAAATGAGGTAAGCAATCTGAATTACAAGAATATTTAAAAACTAATAATTTTGAAAAATTTGAAGAATTAGATGGTGATCAAGTAAAAAATCTAAAATTTATAGATATGTGTACTGGTCCTCATGTAGAAAACACAAAAGAATTAGATGCTCATTCATTTAAATTAGCTAGAGTAGCTGGTGCTTATTGGTTGGGTGATAGTGAAAACAGGCAATTAACAAGAATTTATGCTTATGCATTTAATAATAAACCAGAATTAGATAATCATTTAAATATGCTGAAAGAAGCTAAAAAAAGAGATCACAGAATACTTTGAGCAAAATTAAAATTATTTACTATATCAGATTTAATTGGTCCAGGACTTCCTCTTTTACAACCTGCTGGAATGATTATTAGACAATCTATAGAAGATTATCTTTGGGAATTACACTCAGTTAGAGGATATGAGAGGGTTTGGTCTCCACATATTGCTAAAGAAGCCTTATATGAAATGTCTGGTCATGCTGAAAAATTTGGTGATGAATTGTTTAGAGTTCAAGGTAAAGAAGATAAATTCATAATGAAACCAATGAATTGTCCTCACCATATGCAAATATTCGCTGATAATCAATTTTCATACAGAGATATGCCTGTTAGATACTTTGAACCAGCAACTGTTTATAGAGATGAAAAATCAGGTCAATTATCAGGTCTTACTAGAGTAAGAGCTATTACTCAAGATGATGGGCATTTGTTTTGTAGAATTACTCAAATAAAAGAAGAAGTAAAAACTATCACTGATATTATTAAAATATTTTATACTACACTTTGAATGACAAAGGATTATTGGGTATCTCTTTCAGTTAGATGAGAAGATAAGTCAAAATATTTATGAACTGATGAAAATTGGATACAAGCAGAAGAAGCATTAGAAGAGGCTAGTAAAGAAAATGATTTGCCTTATAGAAGAATAGAATGAGAAGCTGCTTTTTATGGACCAAAACTTGATTTCATGTTCAAAGACGCAATAGGTCGTGAATGGCAATTAGCAACTATCCA
>JASFZI010000010.1:0-4647 GCA_045107135.1 Candidatus Altimarinota bacterium | reverse complement strand
AAAATTGGTATTAAATCTTCTCATGTAAGTAAAAGAGGATTGATATTTGGTAAGATTACGGCCATTGAGTTGTAATCTTTTTTTATTGCTAGTACTCAAAACTTTGTAGGGTCTATTTGTAAAAGTTCTTTATCTCCAAGTATTTTTCTATTCACTATAATATCAATTCTAATCTTTAGTTCTTTTGCTTCATTCAATTTTATTGGTTTAAATCTAGAGTCAGTTGATATAGCTCAAATAGTATTTTCTATAATTTCTTCTGCTAGAGTATTTTTTATTTCCTTGATATTACCAGAAGATCATCTAATCTCTCACTTTTTATAGATAGTAATAAAAACAGATCATTTATTCTCTAAAAGAGAATTGTCTTTTATTTCTAGTTCTTCAATTTTTGGAGTTTTAAAATGTTTTAGGTAAAAATCTATAGTTTGTTTTGCAGTTGAAATCATGGTTAGTTGTTAGGAATTATTTTGTTTATATACTGTTTTTTTCTTCTTCTTCTTTAAGTAGCTCTTTTTCTTCCATTTCAATTTGATAAAAGATATCTCATAATTGATCTTGATTTGTATATTTATAATAGTAATAATAAGATAATTCAAATAATTGTTTAAAAAATGTTACTGAAAAGTTAATTAATGGTAATAATAATACTAGTGCAATTAATTTTGCTGATCATGTACTAAATGATGTAAATATTAGAGCTGTTAAACTCATACTTACAAATAATCAAACAAAGCTTCCATATAATCAAATAAGCACATGTCTATAATTATTTAATAGTTCTAATAATATACTAGTTCCAAACGTAACTATTAATGTATGAGCTAGGAAGATATACATAATATATTCGTAATTTATTGTTCAAGCATATATATATATTGGAGTAATAAATACATATACAATAAAAGCAAAAAATGCAATTTGTCATGAAATAACTATATTTTTTTTATACCTTTCTTCAGATGTTAAGGTTAATAATCTATAAGTTAAATATAGTGTAATAGTTGTTGCAATTAGGGTAATAACTGAAAGAATTAGTGGGAATATAGAGCTAGTTTCAAATCATATCTCTGATCAAGCAAAAGTACCAGGAACATCAACACTATTTCATAATACAAATGTAATAATTAATATGACAATACTTCATATTATTCATGCTATTAGGCTTCAAAGTCAATTTACTAAAATATCACTGAATGTTATTTGTTTAGGTCAGAATGCCATAGGTTATTAGTTATTTTTATAAAGTATATATAAATATATTATTGCACCAATTGTAATAAAGCTATCAGCTAAATTAAATATTGCAAAAGATTGTACTCATATAAAATCTATTACATTAGAATTTATTATTCTTTCTATTCAATTTCAAATTGCTCATGCTAGTATTAATCAAAAGCTTAAATCAATTAATTTATTATTTTTTTTCTTCTCCTCTTTAAAATAATAATAAAAAATTCATATAATCAAAATAATAGTTATTAATTTTAAGAAAGGGACATTAATTGAGAATGCTATTCATGTATTTTTAGTGTATTTTAAAAAGAGTATATCTCATAAAATATTTATTTTGTCTTGTAAATAAATATTAGCTAGATTTTTTGTAAATAAATCTAGAATAATTCAGGTTATAATTATTATATATATCATATTCTTTATTATTGATAGTTACTTATTTTATTAGTTTTCCTTTTACTATTTCATTTCTTTTAATTTTTCATTTAATTATTTCAAAATTAGAATTATTAGCTTCAATATAATTTTGAGTCCATCATTTCCACTTAATTTTTCAGTTTTTTGTATCAATTTCAACTTTTTCTATAAGAACATCCAATTCTTCTCAAATATTACTATTAATAAAATAATCTCTTATCTCATCTGATAGATTCATTATTTCCCACATTCTTTCTTTTTTTGTTTTTTCATCTATTTGATTTGGAAATTTTCAAGCAGGAACATCTTCTCATATATAATGTCAAGAAAAAGGGAAGGCGTGAACTTTTGTTATTTTATAATCTTTTATCAAATCAATGGTATCTTTAAAATCTTTTTCAGTTTCTCAAGGAAATCATACTATTATATCAGCTCAAATACTTATTTTTATATTATCTTTTCTTTTTATTTTTCTTGTTTTTTTAAGTAAATTTTCCATATATTTTCTATCATAATGTCTTGCCATTGATTTTAATATATTGGTTGATCATGATTGTATTGAATAGTGAAAATGGGGGTATATTCTAGTATTTTTTAATAATTCTAAAATATCATTATTAATAAATTCAGGTCACATAGAGCTTATTCTAATTCTAGGAATTTTAGTATTTTTTAATATATATTTTAATAATTCTGCAAACCTTGATTTTCATACATCATTTGTAGTTTCAAGTCACCATGCTGATAAATTTATTCAGGTTAGAACAACCTCTTTTCATCAACCTTTTTCAAACTCTAATATTTCTTTTAATATATTTTTTTTATTTCTAGAAAAGTGTTTTCATCTTTTTTTAACGGTTAAGCAAAAACTACAAAAACTATCACATCATCATTGGATTAAAACAAATTTTTTTGTGTACAAATTTTTAGGTAATTTTAATTTTTTAATTTTACCAGGATCTTCATTCAACAATACTATTTTATCCTCTAAATATTTAATTTCTGGATATAAATCATAAAAATCATTTTGAACTTTACCATCTTTAAATGCTCAACATCAACTTATAAAAATCTTGTCACACGGTCAAGCCGCACCGAGGTCATTTTTTAAATTTTTAGCTGTATCTTTTACAAATTTTAACCATTTTCTTTTTGCTTTATCTGTTACAACACAACTAGCAATAAAAATTCATTTTTTTCACTCTAAAAAGCTAGAATTAAGCCATTTGTCAGTATAATATTTATTTACTTTACAACCAAATATTTTTGTATCCATTTTATTTTTTATTGTTTATTTTTTACTTGTCATTATTATATCCGGGAATAAATATTTTTAAAATTTAAAGTTATAAAAATGACAAAGAGGGATAATTCCTTTAAATATAAAATTTGAATAGATGAAGCATGAAGATGACCTTGGCTTTGAAGTGTTGTAGCATGTGCTTTATGTTTCAATCCTAAAAATATGCCTAGTAAAAATTTTTTAGAGAAGATTGATGATTCAAAAAAACTTTCAGAAAAAAAGAGAGAAAAACTTTATAAAATATTAATTGAATTATCATTATGAGATGAACCAAGAGTTTTTTTTGGTGTTGGAGTAGTTGATAATTATATAATTGATGAAATAAACATAAAACAAGCAAATAAAGAAGCTATGAGGAGAGCTTTAATAGAAATACTTAGAAAAATACCTAACGAAGATATTGGTAGCGTAGTTGTAGATTGAAATGATAATTATAAATTTGATGAGCTTGAAAAAGATCCTATATTTATAATAGGTTGAGATTGAAAGGTTATTGAAATATGAGCAGCTTCGATTATTGCTAAGGTTTTTAGAGATAAATTAATGAAAACTTATTCGAAATTGTATCCTGATTTTTGAATAGAAAATCATAAATGATATTGAACCAAAAAACATAGAGAATATTTAACTGGAAAAAACAAGATTACATGAATACATCGATTGTCGTATAAGCCTGTTAAAAAAATATTAGAGAGTAAAGCACTTTAAAAAAGTTTGCGAAATAGAAAAAGTTCCTTATATTAAAGGATTAGAGAATACTCCTGAGAAGTGAGAAAAATATATAATTAATAAAAAATAAATATGATAGAAGCAAGTACTCTACGTGATGATGATTTTTTTGAATGACTAAGTACATGAAAAAAATGACCTAAAGGAGTGGTAGATTTAAAAGTGTTAGAAGAAATTCAAGCAAATACAGCTTGGATTTTAGATTGAGAAGTTGTTCCTTACAATTTAGAACAATGATCATTTTTAGATTAATTTATGAAAAAAATATTTAAAAATAATATAATTAATATAGAAAATACTAACTTATTTGATAATAGGTTTTTATTTGATTACTTTATTCCAGATTTTGATAATTCTGATATAGATATTATTTATATGTCTGATTTATTAGAAACTAAAAAAAATATTGAGGTGCTTGAAAAGGTGAAAAACAAACCAGCAATGTATTCGAATGTGTATTCGCCTGACGATGAACTTGAAATATTTGAGAGTTTGTTTAATAATGCTATAAAAAGTAATAAAAAAATTCATATTATAGGAATAACTCTATGAGATGAAATTAAAATACTCGAAGATTATTATACTACTTTATGATTTATGAGAGAGGATATAAATTGTTTTGATGTAGATTTTGCTATACCCCTTGTAACAGTTTCAGTTAAAATAGAAAATATAATGTGGAAATGATCAGATTATAAAGCTCAGAGAAATAATATTTTTTTTAATCCTCCTATTAGGGAATCTGGTCAGGTAAAAAACATGTTTAAATGAATTAATAGATGAGTAACAGCTTGAGTATATATATCAAATTTTGATGAAAAAATAGAAGATTTTTTATGAAATTGTATAAGAGAAGAAAAGATATTATCATTAACTTTATGAAAAATATTAAGTTACAATCAAGAGCAGATATGATTTTCTGGAACAAAAAAAGAACTAATAGTTAATTATTAGTTCTTTTT
>JASFZI010000009.1:0-7850 GCA_045107135.1 Candidatus Altimarinota bacterium | reverse complement strand
TGGGAGTACCAATACCTATTTTAAGCCAAAAAAGACCTAATAAATAGGTCTTTTTATTTTTTCTAAAAGTTGCATTTCGTGTTAGATTCTACTCAACAAACTTGACATAATCTCTAAATACATTATAATAATTAATATTGTATTTTTTGAATTTATAGTTAATATGAATATGATTAACTCCTTTAATAATATTACCTCTCCTAGTAATATTAACTCTTTTAGAGTGTCCTTAACTAATCTATGTAATTATGATTGTTTTTTTTGTCACAATGAGTGACTGCCAAAGAAAAAAACAGATTTACCCGATGATATTTTTCTTAAATGAATATCTGTATTATCAGAATTATCTGAGGAGCTATGAATAAATAGATTTAGCATTACTTGATGAGAACCTATGTTGAGTAAAATCATTTTTGATGTTTTAGATACAATTAAAACTAAAAATAAAAATGCAAATATTTCTTTATCAAGTAATGCTTTTTTATTGAACGAAGAAACTATATTAGAGTTAAGTAAGTATATCTATAAAGTAAATATAAATTTTCAATCTATAGATGACAATAATTTTCAAATAATTACAGGAAGAGATGGTTTGAAAAAAATAAAAGAAAACATTTTATTGTTTCAAAAATATTGAATAGAAGTTTGAGTAAACATGGTTTTCACTACAAAAAATGAAGAAGAATTAGAAGAAATGGTAAACTTCATTATAGAAAAATGACTTAGTCTTAAAATATTAGAATTGGTTAGGGATAAAGAAAATTTACCATATTACTCTGATATAGCTAATGCTAAAGAAATTATAAGATCAAAATTTGGTACTATTTTAGGGTATGAGAATATATCTGGCTCTGAAGATAAAATTTATTTAGAAAACAACGCTAATGTTAGACTTATATCTTCATATTGTAATATTTTTAATGGAGAAGCTTGCAAACAGCATTGAGAATTAAGAATTAGTAATACACTTACCTTGAATCACTGTTTAGTATCAAAATTTAAAGCTATGAATATCTTAGAAGAAATAAAAAATAATCAAAAGAATAAAATTAGATGAAAGTTGAAAAAAATAGAAAATGCTATATGATTATGTCCAAAATGTTAGAAAAATTTATTTTATTATTAATCATTAAATTATGACTATAGAATATGCCGTAGTTGTGATAGTAAAAAAGTGAGAAAAAATACTAATGTATAATAGAAAGTCTGAAAATGAAGACCAATGGACGGTTATTTGATGACATTTAGAATGTGGTGAAAGTATATTTGAGTGTGCTAAAAGAGAGGTTTCAGAGGAAACAAATATTCATATATGAAATTTAAAATTTTTAACTATTTTAGAAGATATTAATAAAACTAAACATTGTATATCTTGTTATGTATTAGCTGATTATGTTTCATGAGATTTAAAATGAAATTTGGAAGAATGAATATTTGAATTAAAGTGGGTAAAAATGAAACAACTACCTAACAAAATATACAAACCTTTTTCTTTGTTCTTAAAAAGAAAAACTATTAATAAATTTAATTACTCTTCTTTATCTAAATAAATCACTTAGTATAAATATGTAAATTAACTCAAGAGAAAAAAGCAGATTTCCACCTGCTTTTTTATTTTTTTTATATTAATAAAAATATTTTTGTAAATTCTTTCAAATAATCTAAATCAATCACTCTCAAATAACCCCTAAAAGTTCAAACATCGAACCCTTCAGGAGTACCAATCCTTATTTTAAACCAAAAAAAGACCTATTTTAGGTCTTTTAAAATTAATTTTGATGATTATCAATTTTGTAAATTTTTAAAACTTCATTTTGGAGGATTCACCAAGCTCTATATTGCTTATTAATTCTAAAATAATATATTTTACTTATTTTAGGTTTCCTAATTTTAAGATCAACAATATAAGTATTTCAATCCAAAATATAATTTTTTGCTTTTAAATATTGTTTTAATATATTATATTTTTTAAGATTATTTTCAACTTTTTGAGTTTCAAGTACTTTTTTGATTGTCATAAATCTATAAATTTAAAAGTTTATCATTATTTGTATTCAATACTTCACTAATTAACCCTTTATCACCACTAGATAATTTATCTTCATCTACTTCATAAAGTCATACTGAATCTATAGGAACTAACATTGCTTTTCATTGTCATCTTCTTTCTATAATAACAGATTCTTTTGTATAATAAACTTCATCAAGTATAGTTCAAAAATTTCTCCTTACTGACATTGCATTAATTGTTTTCATAGTTTTTATATTAATTAGTATAATTGATATAATCATATCAATTATATCAATATAATCAATACTTTTAAGTTTTCTCCAAAATAATATTAATCTTTCTAAATCAATCATCCTCAAATACCTCTTAAAAGTTCTAAGACTGCCCCATTCATGAGTATCAATACCTTTTTAAAGCCAAAAAAGACCTATTTTTAGTTTTTTTTAATTAAATTATTTTTCTATTTTTATTTATTAGTAAGAATTCAAAATTCCATTGTAAATACTTACATATTTATTACAATGAATAATACATTATTTTCTAATATTTATATTATGATTCAAGATTTTAAAAAATTTCTTATAAAAGGTAATGCTATTGATTTAGCTGTATGATTTATGTTTGGTGCTGCTTTTGCAACCATTGTAAAATCATTTATTACAAACATTATTATGCCACCTATTGGTTTACTTCTATGAAAAGTAGATTTTTCTAGCTTATATATTTCTCTTTCAGATAAAAAATATGAGTCTTTCAAAGCTTTAGAAGAAGCATGAGCTCCTGCAATAAAATATTGATTATTTATAAATGAATTTATTGGTTTTATTGTACTAGGTTTTATAATATTTTATATGGTAAGAAATATAAACAAATTACAAAAAAAAGAAGAAAACAAACCTAAACCAAAAGCTGCAGATTTAATAGTACTTGAAGAAATACGTGATGCACTTAATAAAAAATAATAATCTTTTTTTTAATCCTTATTTAACCTGCTAATTTATCATCAGCAACTCTATATTTAGGATCTTCCATAATATTTACATCTAGTATTTTTTCGGCATTTTTTAAAAGCTTTGTACAATCTTGTGACAAGTGTTTTAAATGAAGCACTTTCCCTTTTTTTAAATATTTTTCTGTTAATCCATTTATAGCTTCAATTGCAGAATGATCTAATACTCTAGAATTAGCAAAGTCTATAATTATTTCATTTCAATCATCTTTAGTATCAAAAAGAGTTTTAAATTTTTCAACTGAACCGAAAAAAATAGGTCAATCTAGTTCGTAGTGAGTTACTCCCTTTTTGTTTATATATTTTTTTACATGAATATCTTGTGATTTTTGCCAAGCGAAGACAAGTGCTGATATAATTACTCATGAAATAACTGCAATAGCTAAATCTCAAGTATAAACTGTAATAAAAGTAACAGCTAATATTACAAAAGCATCAGACCTAGGTATTTTATTCATCATTTTAATTGTTGGCCAAGCAAATGTTCAAATAACTACCATAAACATAAGTCACACAAGAGAAGCTAAAGGGATCATGGATATATAATTTGTTGCAAAAACTATCATAAGAATTAGAATTATTGCTGCACTTATACCTGACATTCTTCATCTTCAACCATTTGTAATATTGATCACTGATTGTCATATCATAGCACAACCTCACATAGCTCAGAAAAATCAACAAGTAGTATTAGCGATTCATTGCCCTATTGCTTCTCTATTTCATTGTCATCTAGTTTCTGTTAGTTCATCTATCAAGGTAAGAGTCATAAGAGATTCTGTTAAACCTATTATAGCTAATACAAAGGCATAAGGAGTTATAATATATAACATTTCAATAAATGATTTATCTATTTGAGGGATATGAAAACTAGGGAAAGTTCAAAGTAATCCTTTGTAACCATTTTCTGCTAAATATGAAGCAACAGTTCTTGTTTCTTCTAGACCAGGAACAAAAATAACTAATAAAGTAACAACAACTATAGCAACCAATCAAGATGGTATAGCTTTAGTTAATTTTGGTAAAAAATGAATAATAGACATAGTTAAAATGATAAGTAATCACATAATTACTGCAGTTATTCAATCAATCCATTCTCATCAAACTTTAAATTGTCCTATTTGAGCTAAAAATATAATTATTGCTAATCCATTTACAAACCCCAACATAACTGAATGCGGAATAAGTCTAACAAATTTACCCAATTTGAATATTCAGAATAGGATTTGTAATGTTCACATTAATACTAATGTAGCAAAAAGATATTCAACACCATAAATTGCAACCAAAGAAACCATAACAATAGCTAATGCTCAAGTAGCACCACTAATCATACCAGGTCTACCACCAAAAATAGAAGTAATAAGACCAATTATAAATGCAGCATGCAATCAAACCATAGGATCAATTCCAGCAACGAATGAAAATGCAATAGCTTCGGGGATAAGTGCAAGAGAAACAGTAAGCCCTGAAAGTATATCAGTTTTTAGTTGAGATTTATTTTTTAGTTCATCAAAAAAACCACTTTTATTTAAGAAAGACAATAGTAACATATATAATATTTAAAAAATAATCAGCCGAACAATATCTACTTTTATCTTCTCTTATTTTTATTTCTTCTTAAATTCCTTTTTCAATTATCATTATAAGGCCTTTTTCTTGCAAATTGTTTTCTGTTTCTTTGTTGTTTCTTTGGAGCCTTAATGCTTTCATCTACTGTTATTGCAAATGGATGATCCGTAACAACTGATATTTTTCTTCAAAGCATTTTTTGAACATCTAATAGATATTCAACTTCTTCTTGATTACAAAATGAATAAGCAATTCAATTTTTTCATGCTCTTCAAGTACGTCCTATACGATGAATATATGTTTCAGGTTCATTAGATATATCATAATTAACCATATACATTAAATCATCTATATCTATACCTCTAGCTGCAATATCAGTTGCTACAAGAACTCTCGTTTTTCATCATTTAAAATTATTTAATGCTCTTTGACGTGCATTTTGTGATTTGTTACCATGTATAGCTTCAGCAGCTACTCATACATTGGCTAAATCCTTTACAACACGATCAGCTCAACGTTTTGTACGTGTAAAAACTAGCATAGATTTAATACCTTCGTATACTAATATTTCAGCTAATAAATGCTTTTTGTTTCATGTAGTTACAAAAAATACAGATTGTTTAACATTATCAGCTGTGGAAGTAACTGGAGTAATTTCTATTTTAATAGGATTATTTAAAATATTATCTGCTAATTTTGAAATTGTTTTTGGCATAGTTGCAGAAAAGAAAAGAGTTTGTCTTTTAGTTGGTAATTTTGCAAGAACTTTTTTTACATCATTGATAAATCCCATATCAAGCATTCTATCTGCTTCATCTAATATAAATATTTCAATTTTTCTCAAATCAACAAATCATTGATTCATTAAATCTAAAAGTCTTCATGGAGTAGCAACAAGTATATCTACTCATGCTTTTAATTTTCTAACTTGTGAGCTTTGATTTACTCAACCAAAAATAACTAAATGACGAAGTCATAATTTAAATCAATATTGTTTAATATTATCTTCTATTTGAATAGCTAACTCACGAGTAGGAGTTAATATAAGACATTTAATAGCACGTGAAAAGTTTGATAATTCTTTTTCTCTTGATAAAATTTGTAAAGTTGGAATAGCAAAAGCTGCAGTTTTCCCTGTTCAAGTTTGTGCTGCACCTAATACATCTCTTCAATTAAGTATATGAGGAATAGCTTGTTCTTGAATAGGAGTAGGCTTTTTGTATCCTTGTTTTTCAAGAGCATTTAAAATTGGTTTTATTATATCTAAGTCTTTGAATAGCATTAATTTTAGAAATGAAAAAATATTATTTTATTAGAAACTCGATTATATATACAAAAATTAATTTGTCACATGATAATAAAAATTAAAAGTCCCAATATAAAGAATAAAACAAAAAAGCCCTTTAATTAGGGCTTTTGTTTTTAATTCTTAATAACTATTTTTATTCTTCTAAAAATAAAACTTTATAAGTATTATTTCATACAAGTCAGTCTACTACTAAGTTATTCTCTTTTTGAAATCTTATAATTGTTAAAAAAGTTTCCTTAGAAAATATTCAATCTTCCTGTATTTCTATTCACAATTTTAAATTTAATGCTACTTGTAAATCTTTAATATTTTTGTTTTTTCATAATAAAAAAGTTTCATTTGCATGTCTATACTCAGAATCAATAAAATCCATAAATTTATCTTGCAAATGAAGTAGTATATCTGTTTTTTCTTTTGTGTAGTTCACCATTTTCTTTACTTCTGCAATTTCAGATTTTTTTAATTTTCAGTCAATATTGATATTTGCAAGATCAACATTACCCTCAGGTAATCAATTTTCTGCCTCAGAATTTCATACTGCATTTAAAAGTTCTAATTCATAATCTCAAGATATTCACTCCTGAACAAATTGATTAACAATCATATTTTTGTAAACAGAAATGATATTTTTAATAAAATACATATAATAAAAAATAATTAAAATATTAATATTATTAGATTAACATATTTAGTTAAATAATACAAAAAATTAATTATCTTTATCCATTTTATTTAACAAATTTAATAATCTTGTCTGAGCGTTACAGGCTCATTCTGGAATTGTATAATTATTTGTTAAAATTTTCAATTCTTTCAAATAATCTTCTTTTATGCTTGAATAATCTACATCTTTTAGTATTTCATTTATTCTAAGATATTCACTATGTTCAGGCCCATGAACATCTGCGACTTTATCTGCAAAAAATTTAAGTTCTTTTATTTCGTCTTGTGTTAACATATGTTCTTTAATTAAAAATTAATTTCTCATTTTTTCAACCCTATTTAAACACCAATTAATTGCGCTAATTTCCCTTCCATTAGTCTAATTACATTAAATCTAATTTTTTCTTTCTCTTTTTCTAAAGCTCTTTTTCAAATTTCAGAAATTTTATTGAATACTTTTATTAATAATAATCTTATTCTTTCTAACTCTAGTGTATTAAAATTCTCAAATTTACTCTTATTTGATAAAATATAATTTGAAAGTATTCTAAATTCATTTAAAAATGATTGAAATTTCCCCTCATCATTAGAAAGTTCTTTTGCTGAATCTTTAGGTAATTCATCAATTAAGTCTGCAGTATTTTCATAAGAAAAATTATCAAATATCTTTTCTTTAATTAATTTATTTAATCTTGTATTTACACTATTAGCTCTTCATGTTGATCATATTATTCATTCTATAGTGAATGCTTTAATTCTATCTATTTTTTTATTTCGATTAACAAGTAGGTTATTTATTTCAGTAAATAGTAGTTTTACATTTGATCTAACCTCTTTTAATTGTTCTAAATTAAGTCAAGATAAATCTTCTTTAACTATATATATACACGTTGTCTTTAAATGATTTATGGTTGAATAAAATATATTATCATCATCTATAAAATCTGGATTCCTAACATTTTTTATAATATTACTAACGACAAGTTCTGCTGGTAATATCTCATTTTTGTTTGGTATTATTAAATAATAGGTTTTTTTGAAACCTTCATGAAATGCAACCAATAATTGAATAAGAGATTTTTTTATCATTATATTATCATCAGATAGTAATAATGTATTTATCAGAGTATCGTCTTTTATCATTTTTTTAACCTTATCTTGAACTCCTCTAAAACTAATTTTTAAATCTTTTAATTCACTTCATTGTAATAGTAATAAATCTTCTTTATTTTCCTTTATATATTTAAACATACTATCCACTAAATTCATAAATTTAGTTAAATCAT
>JASFZI010000008.1:0-17151 GCA_045107135.1 Candidatus Altimarinota bacterium | reverse complement strand
GAACCTGGTACCGAAGAACCTGGTACCGAAGAACCTGGTACCGAAGAACCTGGTACCGAAGAACCTGGTACCGAAGAACCTGGTACCGAAGAACCTGGTCCTGTTACTTATGAACCTATTACAGATTTTATTAGTATATCAGCTTGAGTAATGCACAGTTGTGGATTAACTACAGAGTGATGAATAAAATGTTGGTGAAAAAATACACGGTGACAATTATGAGATTGAACAAGTATAGATAGTCTGATTCCAGTAAATGTATCTTGATTAGATAGTTGAGTAGTTAGTGTTTCAGTCTGATATGATCATACATGTGCATTACTTGATACTTGATGAATGCAATGCTGGTGAAGTAATCAATTTGGACAGTTATGAAATTGAGAAACCTTATTATTAAATTGATCATCCCAAGCAAGTAGATTACCAGTAGATGTATCTTGATTAAATAGTTGAGTTGCAAAAATATCAGTATGACAAAGGATAAGTTGTGCGGTATTAGATAACTGATCAGTTAAATGCTGGTGATATAACGTTTTTTGACAATTATGAGACTGAACTAAAACTCATAGTTCAGTTCCTGTAAATGCATCTTGATTAAATAGTTGAATAGTTGATATTTCTTTATGAGGTAGTCATAGTTGTGTTTTATTAGATACCTGATGAATGAAATGTTGGTGAAATAATTCTAATTGACAATTGTGAGACTGAACAAGAAATTTAAGTTTAACTCCTGTAAATGTATCATGATTAAGTAGTTGAATAGTAGATATCTCTTTATGAAATGCCTACAGTTGTGCTTTATTAGATAGCTGAACAATAGAATGTTGGTGAGCTAATTATAATTGACAATTATGAAACTTAACTGCTAAATATAGTGTAATCCCTGTAAAAGTATCTTGATTAAATAGTTGAATAGTAAGTATTTCTTCATGAAATAATCATAGTTGTGCTTTATTAGATAATTGATCAGTAAAATGTTGGTGACTTAATACATGGTGACAACTATGAGATTGAACTACCAATGAATCTTTTGAACCAATAAATGTAACCTGATTATCTTGAGTTTCTGGTATTTCTTGATGATCTGACTATACCTGTGCATTATTAAATACTTGATCAATAAAATGTTGGTGAAGTAATCCATATTGACAACTATGAGATTGAACGATATATAATTACACTGAATTGTTTCTCTCTCAATTAGAATGACTACCTAATAATATTCAACATAAAACAAATACTATATGATCTTCTTATAGTTGTCTAATTACTACATCAGGTTGAGTAAAATGTTGGTGATATAATCGTTTTTGACAATTATGAGACTGAACAAAAAGTAATAAATTTTTACCTGTAGATGTAGTTTGATTAAACAGCTGAGTAGTAAATATATTTTTATGAATGAGTCATGCTTGTGCAATATTAGATACATGATGAGTGAAATGTTGGTGAAGTAATTCTAGTTGACAACTATGAGACTGAACAAAACAAACAGATAGATTAATTCCTGTAGATGTATCCTGATTAAATAGTTGAGTAGTAAACATGTCTTTATGAAGTAATAATAGTTGTGCATTATTAGATAACTGATGAATACAATGTTGGTGAAATAATGCTAACTGACAACTATGAAACTGAACTACTAATAAATCTTTGACGCCAGTAAATGTATCTTGATTAAATAATTGAGTATCAAACATTTCTACTTGATATGATCATAGTTGTGCATTATTAGATAATTGATCTGTTAAATGTTGGTGACCAAATCAATCATGACAATTATGAAATTGAACTAATTCAGGAAGTTTAGTTCCTGTTAATGTAGACTGACTGTCAAGTAATATAATAAGTATAAACTTAATTGCTCGTAAAAGTTGTGCATTAACTGTAGACTGATGAATACAATGTTGGTGAGAAGATAGATGATGACTATTATGAGATTGAACAACTACAAATAAGACAATTGCTACCGACGTAATATGATTAACTAATTGAGTTACAACTATTTATAATACTGAGAGTAATATTTGTGCAATTTTAGTTTGAGGTTGAATAAAATGCGTATGAACTAACTATAGTTGACAACTATGAACCTGAACAACTTCAAGTCAAAAGATTTCAGTAGATATTCAATGAATCAATAATCCAGTTGCTATATATGGAACTCGCAATTCATTATATTTTAGACAAAGTGATGGAATAGTAAAATATGCTTGAAGAGGATATTATAATTCATTTTTAAGTTGATATGATTTCTTCTTAAAAAGAGACGTTTCTGATTAAATACAGACAACTTGACAAAAAGATGTTTTATATTATATTAATCTATAGTGAAATAGTTAAAATAAACAAAAACAAAAATTAATGGAGAATTAATATGAAAACAAAATTGGAGTACAAAAAAGTAATTATTTCATTTGCTTGTGTTGTTAGCTTTTTTCTTCTATGTAAATTTTCTATCCCTCTATATGAGGCCGCCCCATATAAAATAATCGGCTTGATTATCATTTTATATTTATGGTCATGGCTAATAATAATACCAGCCTTATTTTCGTGTCCTATAAGGGAAGAAGAAAAAGAAGAACCATTTGTATTATATTTTGTTCCTATAATGTTTATTATTTTAGGTCCCCTCGGAGCCTATATAATAATAAAAACCACGTCTGAAACCCGATTTAATAATAAGTAATCCAAAAGTAGAATTATAAAATTTGGGTCTAAATAAAACCAAGCCTAAATAATTATACAATAAAGAAGTCTAACTAAAAGTAATATTTTAGCTAAGCTTTTTGCTTTATTAATTTGCAATTAAGTATATTAATATTATAATTTATGTAATCACAACTAATAATTAATGGGGATATAACTTTTAACTAATTTATTTTATGTTAACACTTATATTAATATCATTTTTAGCTTGAATTTTTACTGTAATAACTCCTTGTGTATTACCGGTTTTACCAATTATATTATGAACTAGTATAGTTGAGTGAAAACTAAAAAGAATTATAGTAATAATCTCTTCTTTTGCTTTTTCAATATTATTTTTTACCTTACTTTTAAAAGTCACGACTTTATTTATTTGAATAAATACAAGATTTTTAAGTATCTTTGCTTGAACAATAATAACTTTTTACTGAATTATATTAATTTATAAAAACCTCTGGCATAAAATAAATACATTCCTTAAATTAAGTAATTTGAATCTATCTGGAAAATTTAATAAAGGTTGAATAATTTGAAATATTTTAATTTGATTATCTTTAGGACCAATTTTTTCAAGTTGTTCCCCAACATATACTTTAATTGTAGCAATTGTATTACCTGAAAATTTTTCAATTTGAATTATTTATTTAACTTCATATATTTTCTGATTATCACTTATTTTATTTTTAATTTCTTATTTTTGAATTAATTTTATTAAAAAAATTAGTAAAAAAGTTAGTTCAAACAAAATATCAAAAATTATATGAATAATTTTGTTTATAGTTTGAATATTGATAATATTTTGAATAGATAAACAAATAGAGACTATACTAGTTAATTCTGATTTTTTTGATAAATTTATAAATTTTGAATCTAATTTTTTAGAAAAATATAGATAATTTATTTTATTAATTATATATTATGTATACAAAAATAATAGTAATAATAGTTATTATAATATCAATAATATTATGATTAAATTATTATAATAATAGTAATGACGCAATTAATTTGCAAATTAATGACACTATAAATAATACTGAAGAAAATAAATTAGATAAATTAAATAATATAGTAGATTTCAAAAATAATTTGGATGAATTACTAAAACAAAAAAATGTATTACTGTTTTTTACAGCTAGTTGGTGCCCTACATGTAAAGCTCTTAAAAATGATATAACTAAAAATATAGATTTGCTACCAGATGATTTATATATAGTTTATATCGATTATGATACTGAAATAGAAATGAAAAAAGAATATGGTATAAAAGTACAACATACTTTGGTCTTTATTGATAATAACAAAAATGAAATCCTAAAAAAAATATGAATAACTAGAATTCAAAGTTTGATAGATGATTATAATAAATTATTAGAGGATTGAAAAATAGAAAAAAAAACAATAAATAATATTGAAGAAAAAAAAGAATTTGGTTTTTCTAAAGAATGATTGAATACTAATACTACTAAAAAATCTATTGATTTGAATCTAATTCTTGATTGATGACCATGAAAAGATTGAATTCCAGCAATAAATAATCCACAATTTCTAAGTATAGATGATGCTAAATGACAAAGTTGATTAAATGATGAGACCTTATGAATTTCTTTAAAAGTATGAAATGAAATGAAATTTTATCCTTATTCAATTTTGTATTGGCACGAAATAGTTAATGATGAAATATGATGAAAAAAAGTTTCAGTTACTTTTTGTCCACTTTGTTGAACAGCTATAGTGTATAATAGAGTAGTAGATTCCGAAGAAATATTATTTTGAGTATCATGAAAACTTTATGAATCAAATTTGTTAATGTATGATGATAAAACTCATTCACTTTGGTCTCAATCAATATGAGAAGCTGTCGTATGAGATAATTTATGAAAAATCTTAGAAATAATTCAATCTGATTTAATGGATTATAAACAATTTAAACAAAATAATCCAGAATGATTAATTCTTAGTACTAAAACATGATTTTTTAGAAATTATAATCAAACCCCCTATTGAGATTATGAAACTAATGATGATATATATTTCCCTGTATTAAATACTGATGATAGACTTCAAAAAAAAGAATTACTTTTTATATTACCCTATAATTGAGAATCATATGCTTTTGTAAGAAATAAACTAATAGAAGCATGAAATATAGATTTTGAAATATGAAATGAAACAATAAATATTGAAATTGATTCTTGAGAGATAAAAGCAAAAATATGAGATAAGATTATACCTTGATATATAGAAATGTTCTTTTCATGGGCAACTCGACATAAAGATAGTGAAAATATCTGGTGATTATAATAATTTTATAAAAATGAGAACAAATAAAGTAACAGTAGCAACTATTGCTACATCAATGATATTACTATAGAGACCTCTGCAAAAATAAATATAATAATATATTTTAAAAACTGACCTACAATAAATGTAGATTAGTTTTTTTAAATTTAATATCTTTATTATAATAATTAACTATGTACCGTTTTTCTACGAATTAATATCATAATAAACAAGGTACTATCTAATATAACTATTGCAAGTGGGTAAGCATAAGTTAAAAAGGTATGTTTTTCAAATCATATTAATAAAACTATTCCCCATATCATCCATGAATATAAATGAGGTTTATTGTTTCATTTATAAATTTCTTTTATGTAATAATAATATCAAATACAGGTTATTATTATTCATAGAAAAGCAAATATAATTTTATAATCCAATTCCATTATTTTTATTTATATAAATATTTTTTTATTTTTTCAGAGATTATTAATATATTTAAAATATATTGTTTTTTAAGATAATTTTTTTCTACCTAAATTTATTTTTTATAAACGTGTCTTATCCATATACCTTTTAAAAATCATATTGATAAAGTTGATAGCAAAAATCCAGTTGTTGGAACAATTGCATTAACAAAAGGCTTATCAAATCATGCAAAATAGAAAAATAACACTATCACAAAATAAGTCAGTATAGCAATAACCATTTTTCTAGATAAACTTGTTTCCCATGCTTTATCTGCTTCTACCTTTTTATTTCTAAGAGTAATTTCATGTATTTGTTGCTCAATATCCATATTAATTAGTTAAAATGTAACGTTTTAATATTACAAAAAAAAATAGAAAATCAAATAATAAGTAAAATTTAATTATAAACAAGTGACTTATTTAAAATCTGAAATAAATTACTAAGGCAAGATTAATCTATTATATATTAACTAAAAAACTCTAAATTCAAAACCCTTCTAAGGTTAGAACTGAAATTAAAAAGTATGAGGATTATATCAACATAACTTGGTCTCAAGATATTAATATGATATAATTAATATAATAATTATTAATCTTATAAACATGGATACAATTAAACTATCAGATAAAGAAATAGAAATATTAGTTGAAGAGTTTAAAGATATTAATTCTCCAGTGTACAGAAAATCTATAATCTCATTTGAAAATATCAAAAATAGTATTCTTGTAGATGATATATTAAAAGAACAAGATAGTCAAAATGAACATATTGCATATGCCAGATTAGTTATGTCTCCTGATCTCTATGAAGTACTTTGAGATGATAATATTGAAAAAATGTCTCTTAAAAGAATTCATCATTTCAAACATGCTTTCAGAAAAGTAGAAGAAAAAGAACTACATACTGTTCCATGTCACATCTTAACAAATGAAAAGACAACTATGGAACAAATAACTACTTTTTTTATAATACGTGATATTATTTCTGAAGATCCCATATTAGTTTCTATACTAGAAAAAGAAACTTGAACAGAACAACAATCCTCAGAATATAATGAATCATTTGCTGAATTAATCATATCTGAAGAAAAACGTGAAGCACTATGAAAAAATGCTATTATTAATGAAAATATGTCTCCTGAAAGAATGTATACTATAGAGATAAGACTGTCAGTTGAAGAAATAACTATGTTATGAGAATGGATCACTCATGAAAATATGACTGTAGATAAAATAATATTAATAGGTGAAATGTTATCAAAAGATGATATATTAAAAATTTGAGCTGAAAATTTAGCAAAAATGAGTATTGGAGACTTACAAATGGAAATATTTTAATCCATCTAAGATTCAAACTACAAAAAAGAGCCTTCCAGGTGCAACTGAAAGACTCTTTTTTATATTCAAAATTTTAATGGTGGAGTATTGTAGAACGTGTTAGAACTGAGATTGAGAAATTTGAAGGATATATATGTAATATAAAATTAGGTTAATTATATTTTCATATAACACGTTCAATCTCTTTGATATATCATTTTGGTAACACTATATATTTCAATAATTGTACTCTCATTTTATATTCAGGTACTTTCATTATTTTTAAAATAAATTCTGTTTTTTCTAATCATTTTAAAAAACCTGAATATTTTTCAGGATTTCTGAAACTTAATTGTTCTTGAATAACTTTAATACTATCATCCAAAAGTATATCTGAATGAGTACCTTTTTCTATAGAATATACTTCAGATCATGTTTCATAATCTAGTTTCATAAAGAAAAAAATAAAAATATTATATTAATAATATATGTTTGTTATGAAAAATCAATAGCTATATAAGTTTACGGAGCTCGAACCAATATTATCACCTATTCTAAAGCAAGTAACCCTTTTAATTAGCTATTTTCTAATGAAATAATGGAACATCTTAGAATTAAAATTGAAAAATATGGAGAGTATGTTAATGTAGTTAAACTAATTTTTCAAAATAACTCATAATTTTATTTATAGTTTTATCCCTATCTACATCGATTTCAAAATAAGGTAAATTTAATTTTTTAGATTCTTCTAGATAATTTCAATTAGTTTTAATTAAGTATTCTAATTCCAACTCTTTTATCCAATCTTCATATGTATCTGCTTTACTCCATAATCACCTTGAATATAATATATTTCTTATTCTACTTTCATTATTATCAATAAGGAAAATTGAAAAAACTTCATAATCTTTAGACTTTAATTCTAAAATATTTTTTGGATGAATAGATATTCCTTCAATTATAAAAAAATCCCAATCATTATTTTTTAAAATAAATGATTTAACTCATTTAAATACATCTTCATCACGCTCTTGTTCATGTTTTATACTTTTTTCTACATTATAATTATTACCATAATGCTCCTCTGCAGTAATATTCGCAAAATTAAACAAACTAGGATAATCCTTTTTTGAAACTAAAGTCTTCATCAAATTTCTAATAAAATCAGTAGACACCCAAGGACAATTATATTTTTTTGATAGTTTTTTTGCTAATGTAGATTTTCCTGTAGCTGGAGCTCATCCAATAATTAGTATTTTTTTCATAATTATTATTATAATAATACATATAAATTCAAAATAACAAACTCTTTTGGGGCTTGAATAAAGAGTGAACTAAGAAAACTAAAACCAACAACAAAAGCTGGCCTACTTCTTATTTTCTAACGAAATGATAAAACTTAGTGTCCCCCATTAGAACAGAGATTGAAAAAGTATCAGGAGTATGTTAATCTCCTAAAATTTACTTATTAAACAACTTCAATCTCAAACTATTACTAATAACACTCACACTACTCATACTCATTGCAAAACTTGCGAATATTGGATTTAGTATTCATAAAGCTGCTAGTGGAATTCAAATCAAATTATAAACAAATGCCCAAAATAAGTTTTGTTTTATTATTTTTAATGTTTGTCTTGATAGATTTATTGCTGATATAACTTTTTCTAAGTTTCATTTTACTAGAACAATATCAGAAGATTCTATTGCTATATCACTTCATGTTCACATTGCAATTGCTAAATCTGATTGAATTAATGCAGGGGCATCATTTATACCATCTCATACAAATGCTACTTTTTTATTTCCCGATTGTAACTTTCTTATTACATCTAATTTGTCTTTTGGCATTACTTCAGAGATAACTTTATCTATTCAAATTTTAGCTGCTATAAATTCAGCTGTATTTTTTGTATCTCAGGTAAGCATAACAACTTCTATATTCATAGAATATAATTTTTGAATAGTTTTTTCTACTCAATTTTTTGGTAAATCTAATAATCCTATAATTCCTAATATTTCAGAATTATTTCAAACTAATATTGGGGTCTTTCATTCTAAAGCTAATTTTTCAATTTCTTTATTTATACCATCTCATATTTTTTTAAATAATTTTTTATTTCAAAGTCTTATATTATTTCATGAAATAGATCAAATAATTCACTTTCCTTTTATTTCTTCAAAATTTTCAACTTTTAATTTTGGTATATTATCATCATAATTTGCTATACTTTTTGATAAAGGATGATGAGATAAATTAGAAAGACTTTTAGCATATCAAATTAATTCATCTTTAGATATTCAAAAATTAATAATATCTATAACCTCTGGTTTACCATTTGTAAGAGTTCCTGTTTTATCAAAAACTACTATATCTATATCTTTAGTTTTTTCTAATGTCTCAGCATTTTTTATTAGTATTCAATTTTTAGCTCAAACTCATGTTCAAACCATTATAGCTGTTGGTGTAGCAAGTCATAATGCACAAGGACAAGCTATAACAAGAGTTGCAACTGCAGCTATAATAGCATCACTTATATTTCAACTTATAAAGTACCAAAGTATAAAAGTAATAATTGATATAATTATAATTACTGGTACAAAAATTCATGATACTTTATCTGCTAGATATTGGATTGGAGCTTTCGAACTTTGAGCATCGTTTACTAAATTTATAATACTTGCAAGAGTCCCCTCTGCATTAGTTTTTATTACTTTTATATTTATACTTCCATCAAGATTTATAGTTCAACCAAAACACTCAGAACCTTTTTCTTTAAACACTGGAATACTTTCTCAGGTTAACATACTCTCATCAATGTTTGCTGATCACGTTAATACAATTCAATCAAGTGCTATTTTTTCTCATGCTTTTACTACTACAACCTCTCATACCTTTATATCATCTATTTCCTTCTCTATTACTTTTAATCAATCTATTACAAAAGCTTTTTTTGCTCATAATTCTAATAATTTTCAAATAGCATCTCAAGCTTTTGTTTTTGCTCTATATTCTAAATATTTTCATAGATTTATAAGAGTAATAATTGCAACTGCCGCTTCGAAATATACTGGTACCCCTTTATAAAACATAGCAATTATTGAATATATAAATGCCGTAAGTGTTCATAGAGAAACTAACGAATCCATTGTAAAATGTATCTTTAATAAAGATTTAAATGCACTCTTATGGAAATGTCATCCAAATATAAATACAACTATAAATGATAATAAGCCATAAATATACATAGTTAAATCTACTCAAAAATACATTACCCCTGTCATAAATTCTCAGAACATCATGGAAAATACTGGAAGAGAAAATATAGCTGAAAGAATAAATCTATTTAATATTTTATTATCTTTTTTGGTACTTTTAATAATTACTCCTACATTATTTTCATTTACTTTAAATCAATTTGATTCTATATCTTTTTTAATATCCTCAAAACTAATATTAGTTTCATCATATTCTATAGTTGCCTCATTTGTAGCAAGATTTATTGCTACTTTTGTAACTCATACCAAATCATTTAATGATTTTTCATTAACAATCACACAACTAGCACAAGTCATTCATTCTATTATAAATTTCTTTTTCATACTATATTGGTTATCTAATAATTATTTTTCACTGTTTCATTCACATTGATGTACAAACTATATTATGAGTTCATATCTTAGCATTATATATTTTATATTCAATTGGTACACCTTTTTTTACATATGATGTTTTTTTTGATAATGTTGGAATTACTTGGGTAGACATACAACCTTTTCAGTCAGATGTTGGAGTTATTATTATTTTATAATTTCCTCAAACTTTTAATTCAATAATCTCTGGATCAGTAGACCAACCATTATGTCATACTTCTATTACTTTTAATTCTATATTTTCATTACTTTCTAATTTAATAGTTTCAGTTTGTTCCAGATTATTTGTAATAGTAGAAATTCATGAAAAATTTAATAAATTATATGCATTTGATATAGTAAATATTCAAAAGAATATAACAATTACTCAAATTATTTTATTTAAAAAATTAAATTTCTTTTCTTTAAAATAACTAGATCATAAACCAACTGAGAATAAAACAGGAGCAGTTCATAGAGCAAATATCATCATAACTAAACCTCCTGACCAAAAATTTCAACTACTAACTGCAAGAAGTTGCATAGTTTGTGTAAATCAACATGGAAGAAAAAAAGTAAGAGCTCAAACTATTGGAGCATATTTTGGTTTTCCTAAAGCTTCTATTTTGTGAGCAAAACTCTTAGGCATATGTATTCCAAACTTAGTAATACTTGGGACAATTTTTAAAATATTTAACCCCATATATAAAAGTAAGAATCATACCACAAAAGTAATAATTCAAGTTAAAGAAAGACTTAAACTAAAAACTTCTCATACATATCATAAAATTCAACCTAACAAAAAGAATCATAAAATTCTTCAAATTTGAAATCATAATTGAATTTTTATATGCCCTTTTAGTCAGTGAGCCTTATCAACATATCTAGAAAAACCAATAATTATTCATCAAGTAATAGCTAAACAAGTAGACACAGATGCAATTATTCACACTAAAAATGCACTTCCATAGCTTAAAGTACTTGTATCTGGTAAGAAACTATATAAATCAAATATTTGAGTTACCATAAATAATATAACAACTATTAAAATAGCTATAATATTTCAAAAAATATTATTTATATTTTTATCTCTCTCTTCTACAACATTAAATCAACTTTCTTCAATTAATTTTACTACTTTATCATAAGATGATTCTTTATCAAAATCTATTTCTAAGATTCATTTTTTATGATTAACCATAATCAAATCTGCTCATGAAATTTTTTTAAGCCCTTTTTCTAATATTAGTTCACAACTAATACAATGCATTCATTTTACATATATTATTTTTTTCATTATTTTATTTTTAAAATCTAAACACCAAAAAACTACCTAATTTAATAAACTAAAATAAGACAACAAAAATATCCTATTTTATATTAAAAACAGGTAATTTAAGTATTAGATTTTATGATTCATATAAGAGAAATATAATTATATTTTTGTATAATAATACCCCTATCTGGTGGTGAAATATTTCCTATTAAAGCCCACTCATTTATAAGTGAATTTGTAAAACATAACTCAATAAAAGTATATTTTAATTTATTTAATATTTTTTTATTATTTTGAGTTTGAATATTTGAAATACCTTGATTAGAAAAATCATTATCTATACAACAAATACTATAACAATCATCTATAGATAAATTATGATGTTTTTCATTTAAAGAATCCATTTGTACATGGTTTCACATAGACATCTCTATAGAATCTCAAAAAACCATAACCAAGTTATGGAAACCTAGAACTGTAAACAATACAATAGCAAGTATGAAAGATATAAATCTTTTCATTTTTTGAAAATATTAATTATTTAATTATCCTAATTTTATAAAAAAAATAAAATATAGCAAGAAATAAAAACCATGAAAAAAAGCTGGCCTACAGTGCAATGTAAGCCAGCTTTCTGTTTTAACATTTTTTTTATTATTTTTTTTCAGGAAAAGTTATATATCATATATGATTTTTCTTTTTTTCATTTTTACGTATATTTTCCATAGGCTATTTTTGGGTAGTTAATCTAAGCAATCATACTATATTCAAAAGCGGCCGTGTTTATATTAAAATTTTTAAAGCTTAAATATATTTGCATTTTTAAATTATTTTCTTATAATTATAAGTCTCTCATAATGAGCTCATATTGAGAGTATTCTATTAAGATTATTTTACTTTTTAATTATAAATATTATGAAGAAAAAATTTCTTGTATTATATTATGCTCCAAATTCAATGGAAGCAATGGAGAAAATGAAAAAAATGACTCCAGAAGAGCATAAAGAGTGAATGAAACCATGGTTGGATTGGAAAGATGAATGCGGAGATGCAGTTTTAGATTTTTGAGGACCACTAGGTGATATCAAAAAAATAACATCATCTTGAGTTTTTAAATCTAATAATGAGGTTTCCGGATATTCTATTATCCAAGCAAATTCTATTGATAAAGCAAATGACATTATGTCATCAAATCCTCATCTTAAAATGTGAGGTTGTTATGTAGATGTATGTGAAATAATGTCTATGTAATTAAAAATAATTATACAAAAAAGCAGACCAATAAAAATTGTGGTCTGCTTTTTTTATTAAAAATAATATAATTAGAATGTTTATTTTTTTATATTATATATAAAAAATATAATAATAGTTCCGAATATAGAAAACAAAATTGAGGAATTTAAAGAATAGTTATTCCAAATATATCAAATTAATAAAGAAAATAATGAGCTAAATATAGCAATTCAAGCATATAATATACCATAAATCGTTGATTTATTTATAGCATTATTTGAAATATAAACTCTAATAGAATTCAAAGACAAAATTGAAAAAATTCACAGACTAATAAATACAAACCATATATAGCCAAAATATAATAAAATTTGTGTAGTAATTCAGAAAATAAATGATATATTTAATACTTTTTTAGGTCAAAACTTATCAATCTTTATTCATGAGTAATAACTTAATATTAATTGTATTAAATAAAATAAAACTAATAATAATGGAAATACATAAAAAGAATAGCCTATTTCTTTTGCCCTAATTAATAGAAACGAATCACTAAAAATAAATAATAAGAAAAATAAATAACTAAATATAGAAATTAGTGGATATATTAAACTTTTACTCATATCAGTAAAAAAACTAACAAAACCTAATGCAACAATATTTTTATTCATATTAATTAAATTAAAATTTTAATATAATTATGAAAAGATGTGAATGGGTTAATCTAAAGAATAATTTATATCGTATTTATCATGATAAGGAATGGTGAAAAGCTATTCATGAAGATAATAAGCTTTTTGAAATGTTGATTTTAGAATGAGCTCAAGCAGGACTTTCATGGGAAACAATTTTGAAAAAAAGGGAAAATTATAGAAAAGCATTTGATAATTTTGATCCTAAAAAAATAGCTAAATATGATGAAAATAAACAAATAGAATTATTACAAAATAAAGGTATTATTCGTAATCATTTAAAAATTAAATCAGCAATTAAAAATGCAAAAATATTTTTAGAACTTCAAAAAGAATTTTGAAGTTTTGATAAATATATTTGGAATTTTGTAAAAAATAAACCTATTCAAAATAATTTTAAATTACTTAATAAACTACCGTCTAAAACTAAACTTTCAAAAATAATTTCAAATAACCTAAAAAAAAGAGGCATGAGTTTTGTATGACCAACCATCATTTATGCTTTTATGCAAGCTGTTGGAATAGTTAATGACCACGAAACTTCTTGTTTTAGATACACTCAAGTGCAAAATTAAGTATGCTAAACTCATTTCATCTCTCTTATATGGGAAAATTTAAACTTATCAGCCACCCATTTTTTATTATTAAGCCTATTTATACAAAATAAGTACCTTTGAATCTCAGAGTGTATATTTATCTGGGTATAATTCTACGACATAATCATGAAGGTTATCAATAATCACCTTTTTACTATAACTAAAACTATCTCATTTTATCGTTCAAACTTCATTCACAATAAAATTATCTTTATCATATCATTTCAGTAAAATATTATGATATATTGGTCCTGGCTGAGAAAAATATTTATTGTTTAACGCTCTTCAGTATATCGGTAAAATTACTGGATTCCCTTTATCTATTGCACTAGTTAGATCATTTATACTTGGGTTGTATAAAATTTTTCATAAAATTCATTTCCTATTTTTTGTTTTTTGTATTAAGTATTTCATTAATTCTTCTTTTTCTTCTTCAGTTTTTGTATTTAAATAATTATCAACGTAATCTGGATTTTGAAATAATTGAAGTACTAAATTTGTTTGTTTTATTGAAGTATTTTTGTACCCATTTACTCAAAATAATTTATCTTCTATTTCTTTAATTTTATCTAAATCAATTAAATATTCCTTTTTTGTAGGCGTTCTATTTGTTAAAAAATATATTCAATTCAACAAAGAAGCTTCTTCACAAAATTCATCAAAAGGAAGGCCAAAATCATAGCTCGGGAATTGGCTGTAAAATTTTACATCGAGTATTTTTTGATTTTCCATAACTTGAGTTTCTTTAATTTCCACAAAACTACTACTTACTTTTTCTTTAATTTCTTTAACCTGTTTTTTTTCTATTATCTCTCAAGTTCCCGAAACTGAAACAATATTAATTTCATCTGATAAGATTTTTCCTCATAAAATATTATCAAATTCAGCTGCTTCACTTAAAAATTGTTCTTTTACAATAAAAGAACAAGAAGTAATTCAAACAAATACAATCAATAATAATATATTTTTTTTCATAACCAACAATTAATTTTATCTATAAACTCAATAATATATTGAACCTATATATTATAATTATATAAAAATTAATAGCAATAATATTTTTGGGGCTTGTAGGTAAAAATGTGTGTTATAAAATCTATAAATTTATGAATAAAACAACTTGAAAAATCACCTTTATCATTTAGACTTTTCTTAAATATACATAAAGAATATATGTTTGAAGATTATTTAGCATTATTTAGATAAAAATTTAAAAAAAGCCGACCTAGGGTATAACCTAAACCAGCTTTTTATTTTTAGTTTCAAAATATTATGAAGTTAACCTAATATATATACATTAGGTTAACTTATACACTATAATTATCTCATCATTCCAAATCAAAAACCATTACTTTTCAATTCATTAAATTCATTTACATTATCATATCTTTCTAAAGGACTAAATCACATATACTCTTTTTGTTCATCAATTAACCAATTAAATTCATCTTCTTTTAAATCTCTATTACTATGCATTAAGCCTCTCATTTTGTACATATCTTTATAATCCTCACCAGACATGTATCAACCATTCATCATCATACCTCACATTCCAAATCATCATCTCATATTACCTAATCACATACCATATCATCTAATTTCATTACTTGTTGAAATTGAATTATTATCTACATTACCAAACGTACTATTACCATGGGCGGATACCATAAAGGTATTTATTGCTAAGATTGTTACAACTATAGAAGATATAATTGCTGTCTTCTTAAAATTTTTCATAATATTTTTATTATAAATATAAATTATTTTTAAAAGAAAGTTTTTTGTAGCTACATTTTTAACTCTCACATATATATACATCTTAAGTTATTTTTTTCTTTCAAAAAAATAAAAAAAAGTATATATATTTATAATTATTAAAATTTAATCTATTATATTGTGTCTTTTATTAATCAATATGTTCTGCCCTTAGTTCAAAAGCTTCTTTTCATAGATCAAGATCTATTTCAGCCCATATTTTTACTTCTGGTATTTTTTCTTGATTTGATTCAGTTAATATACTGGCTGTTTTAAAAAATTTTCATTCTGGCTCAGCATGTAAATTTGGATTAAATATTACTGTTAAAATTCAATTATCTCATTTTTTAAATTCAGTTTTATCTATTGTTGTAGTTGTACAAGCACAACTTGTTGGTACTCAAGTTACTTTTATTTGTTTTTCTCAATTATATGTAAACTTAAAATCATGTTTTACTATTCATCAGCTTTGTTTAATTACTCAAAAATCAAAAGAAGTTTTATCAAAAGAAAAATCACCAATATTTACTGTTTCTTTTTTTATATTATCTATTTTTGGTATAGTTCTAGATTTTACAACATTACCTAAAAAATTAAAATTTAATTCTGGTGTAATATTAGAATTTGTTTTAATAAATATATTTCTAGATATAGGTCAAGTTGCATCAGGTCAATGAGCATTTGGATCAAATACAGCAATTAAGTATAATTTTTCCTTTGGTTTAATAGTTTGTCTAAGATTTAAGATAGATCAATGTCATATCATAACTATCGTTTCAGAAATAATTGCTCATTCTTCATTTGTAATTAATCACTCTGTACATAAACAACTTGTTTCTGCATTTGCTAAAATTATATCTTCTGTTCAGGTATTTATAAATTCAAAAGATATATTTGTTTTTCATTCATCCATAGGAATCTCTCACAAATTTATATTATTTTTTGTAATCTTTATTTGTGAACTTGATATAGTATCAAATGTTTTATTTTCAGAAACATTTTCTTTACTATATAAAATTAGTCAAAAAACTATAGATATTACTAGTACTAGTATTAAGATATTTTTCATATTATATTGATTAAAATTATTTATTCTTTTAAAGTTTCATTTTTAGTTTTTCAAATTCATCTTCTGATATTTCTCATTTAGCCAAACGTTTTTTTAATAAATCTAAAGGAGTCTCTTT
>JASFZI010000007.1:0-5044 GCA_045107135.1 Candidatus Altimarinota bacterium | reverse complement strand
CTTCAGGTAAAATACCATGTTGAATTAATACTAATTCTTTATCTGCAAAAATCTGATCAAACATTGTAGCCCATCTATCGTAATGATTTGCAAAATAAACTTTTTTTGTATGCTTATTAATTTTTTTCAATACTATGTATGTTAAAAACCATTCATAAGCTATATAGTTTTGTAAAATATCAGTTTTGTCTTTCAATTTCACTATAACTAAAAAACTTCCGATTAAAGAATATATGTATGCTTTAATGTAATCAAAAAAAGACAAGTACTGGTAAATATTATCATCTATATTATTAATCGGTTGATTTATATTGAAATAAGTCGTCTTATCTATATCAATTTTTAATTTAGTCAACAAATATTTAATTCTCCCATTTGCTATTAACATTAAATTATCATTGATTTTTATTTCTTCTTTCTTAACTTTAAAACTTATACTCAAATGTTTAAACATTTTGTATAAAAAGAAAAAAGGGATTACTAACAAAAAGAATATATTAACAGCAAAGTAAATGCTTTTCCCTATTCTATATTTATCAATTATGGGTAAGCTTTTTATAGACCTAAGGGGAATAAAACATAAATTTTTTCTTCCTATTCGATTAAGAAAGTCATTTTCAATTGCAATTTCATTCATTATTGCATTGTAAAATAGATTTAACATATCTGATGTGTCAAAGTGTTTTTTTTCTTTTTTATAAGCTTTATAATTAATTGGAATATTATATATAAAAATATAAATTTCATTATTACCCAAAGATTTACAAAGTATGATCCTCTTGACATGATTAAAACATGTGTAACTAAAATATATGAGAAAAAAAGCATTATTCTTTTATTTGAATATATATATATGGCTGATATTAAATATGCCAGTAAAATACTAAATAACATAATACCAATATATCCAAATTCAAGTATTTCTGCTATAAAAGAAGTGCCTAGTCCACCGCCCATTAAATAATAATGGTCATTCAAATAATATGTTAGTCTATGATTTAGATTTTCCCTATATTTAATAGCATTTAATGATTGTCCACCTTGAAGTTCTTTATAATGTGACATATATACAAATGGAAAAGTCAATGGTGCAAAAATATAGCCAATACTTGTTGGTTCTAGATTGTCTTTATTTTGAAGATATAATATAATTACATTCAAAGAAGTAGCTTGAGTATAAGCAAATTCAATTATCTTAGAAACATTAAAATCATCATTTGCTTTTTGTCTATATATTGCAAGAAACTGTGAAAAAATAACTAATATTAATCCAATTGCCAAAAAGTTTTTTATATACTTTTTTTTATTGATATTATAGTAGTTTCCTAAAAACCAAAAATAAAATAATATTGGTAAAACTACACTACTTCGTGACCCTTTTAAAGCATCAATAGTCATTACAAAAATAACAATTAATGAATATACTTTAAATTCTTTAATATTTGGCATACCTGCAATAAATAAATAAAATCCAAAGTAGAAAAAGATATTTGAAAAAGATATTAGTGTAGGAAAATTAAGATTATTTATAGCCCCTGCATAATATGCAACATAGCCTACTTTTCTTATGTAGAAGAATATTGTAATAAATTTTATTACAATCAATGGCAGTGAAATCAACATAATTTTTTTACTGATCATAATAAAAAAATTATTTCTAGAAATTTTTAAAATTTTTTTTGGCATAAAAAAAATAAAAAATAAATTTATAATACAAAACGATAGTATAGAAATTAATAATGCTTCAACAATAAGATCATTTGGAAAATAAACAGTAATAAGAGAATTAAATTCATTTAATGTATTTGTAACTAAGCCTTTTAGTGCAGCAGATAAAATAAATATAAAATATGTAAAATTAAAAAAAGTAATTAAGTGAAAAAAACCATATACATAAATATAAGATAGAAAAACAATGGCAAAAGTAAAAATTATGTAGAAATAAAATATTTCTACATACTCTACAAGAAAAGGTATACCTGTAAAATATAGAATAGTAATAATAGTGATATTTAGTAAATGAAAAATAATAAGTTTATTTTTCATTTTAATCTAATAATGCACAATATTTATTAATCATACTATCTATTAAAAAAATGTTTTCAAATATAGTGTCAGCCGATTTTCTCATCGCATTCAAATCAACCTCATTTTTAACAAGTTTTTTTAATAGCAATAAAATATCTTCACTTTGTGGTTCCATAGCATAATAGCTATTTTTATCTAATGACTCAGGTATACTACCAACATTTGTCAGGCATACAGGTAGCCCCACACTCATTGCTTCCAAAAGGGCAATAGGTAGTCCCTCATCACGACTTGGCAATAAAAAAAGATCATGTTCCAATAATAATTCTTTTACATCACTTCTGAGCCCTAAAAAATGAATATGCGGAGTGCATTTATAGTCAATCACCATTTGTTGATATTTCGCCATACTATTTCCTCCTCCAACTAAAGTAAAATCTAGTTTGGTTTTTTCTTCAGAGGAAAGCTTGTTAAAAGCTTCTATAAGTAAATCAATACCTTTTCTATGTATCATAGATGCAACAACTATTATTTTTATTTTAGCAGTAGGGTTGTATATATATTTCTTTTTCTTTATTAAAGATTTTTCAACACCATTATATATTGTTGTTATATTAGTGTACCCTTCTTTTATAAGTTTTTTTCTAAATGAATTACTTAAAACAACAACTTTATCAGCTTTAATAATAGATTTTTTTAGAACATATTTAAGATACTTTTCCATAAAAGTCCCTCTAAAATATGGAAAGGTATATAAATACTGAATCATAGGATCATCTCCTGAATGTATTGTCATAACAATTTTTTGATTTTCTTTTTTTTTATAGTAAAAACATGAAAATATATCTTGAAAAAATACAACACAATCAGAAGTTAAATTTAAAGAAGACGCATTTTTTATAAATAATATATACCCGAGAAGATTACCAATAAAAGTATTGTTTTTAAAATACTTTAATTTTTTAATTATGATTTCATTTAAGTTCTTTTTCTTAGTAGATTGCTTCAGAATATTAACTTTTTCTAAATCTACAATTTTCCCATTAATATATATTCCATCAAGTATAATTTTATTTTTTAAAAATAAATCCTTATTTTTTACTAAATTCAGAATGAAAGTATTTACTCCATTTTTATTATCTAATTTACCTATTGTACTAATATTAATATGCGTCATTTTTTTAATCCTTTAAAAAATTTATTGTAAATCATAGTTGTTATTTCTTCTTTTAAAATTAACAACAATGAAAAATAAAATATTGATGTCATAATGAAAATTATTAAAACTATTATCTCGCTGAAATTAAAATAGTTTTTTATCATGTAAAATATAATTATTGTTAACGAAAAAGTTAGATATATTTTTAATTTATTAACATTAAACATACTTATATCATAATGTTTTCTTACTAATGTAACTGTAAAAATCAGTTGTAGTATATTCATTACTAAAATAATTTTTAGTAATGAATATACATCTGTATTAAAGAAGAGAATCAACGATATAAATAAAATATACATTAATGAAAAAAACTTCAAAATATCATTATAATGATTATTAATATACAGAACTTGAAAGACTAAAACATTATATAGACTGATCAAAACTATAAGAGGGGCTAAATAATCTATCATATAAAAAGTGTCATAGAATTTTTCACCAAATATTAGTAAAACTATATTCTCTGAGTATAATTCCAAAATTACTACTAAAAATAAGCTAAATACCAATACTAAGTCCATAGTTTTATTTATAAAATCTATAAACTTAGCAACACTTTTACTATGTAGTTCTGAAGATTTTGATAAAAGCACCATACTCCAAGTTGTAATAAAAACTAAAGACATAGAAATCAATTTATATGCTGAACTGATAAGACCAAGCTCTTTAGCAGACAAAATGAACCCCAATATAATGAGATCTAATTTACCATAAAATGACATTAAAAATGTCAGAAGAAAGCTTTTTCCTGTAGAAAGATTAAAATAATCAAGGTTAAGGGCTCTTATATTAGGTTTAAATACTTCAAATAAATATTTATATCCAATAATAAATGGTAAAATCGCACATATTGTATATATATATATAAATATAGTAAAATCATCATTATTTTTCACAAAATAATATGTTAATAATAATAATAATATTTTACTTAAAAAAGTCCTAAAAAGAATAGATTTATTATCACCTAAAGCAATATATACCCACTCATGAGAAAAAACTTCACCTATCACTATAAAACTTAAAATAATAAATAAATTATTGTATTGGAAATCAAATAAATAAATAGTCAAATATAATAGTAAGAATAATGCAATGGTAATAAAAACTCTTATAATAAAAATATTATTAATGATATCTTGTATTTTTTCTTTGTTGTTTTTATTTTTTCCAATTTCTTTCATACCAATAATAGGAAGGCTTAATCCTGAAAACAACATCATATAACCAATAATTGACAAATACCAATTATATACGCCGATTTCTTCAACTGAGAATATTCTAGAAATATAAGGTATTAGTAGAAATGGAAAAAAAACATTAACAATAATTTTCAAACTGCTAAAAGCAAGAGAATTTGAAGACTGAATATTTTTATTTAATAATTTATTATTTAATTTAATCATTATAACTTTCTCCTCATGTTAGTTAAACTCTTAAAGTTAATATATTTCATGCTTTATGTATCACTAACTATTAATTCTACAGCTTATTTTTCCATGTAGTATTTTGTAAATATAAAATCAATCTCTTCATCAATATCAATAGAACTTTTTCTATCCATCTTGTAAGCAAATATATTATCTTTTAGAAAAAAGCTTTCCTCTTCTAAAAGTTTATCAGTTTTACAAATGTAAATAGCACCATTAATCCTATAGTAAGGTTCTAAATCTTGACTTCTTTTGTTTAAAACTTCATCTTTTAAAAAACCATTCATAGATAAACTATCATCTAAAGTATTTGACCATAAAGGGCTATGATCCATCTCGCAAACACTTACTACTGCATCTGCAC
>JASFZI010000006.1:0-5314 GCA_045107135.1 Candidatus Altimarinota bacterium | reverse complement strand
GTTAATCATGCTCAGACTAATCATCATACTATTGAATGAGTAGTTGAAACAGGTGCTTTAAAATATGTTGCTGTTGAGACCCAAAAAGCAGCTCAAGATAAAGTAGCCATCATAATAACAATAAACTGAGTAGTATCTTGTATTAATTCAGGATTTATTATTCATTTTTTAATTGTATTTACTACTTCTCATCATGCCACCATTACTCAAGAGGCTTCAAAAATTGCTGCAATAATAATTGCTCAAGTAAGACCTATTGCTTTTGATCAAACTGCAGGTCACATATTATTAGCAACATCATTTGCTCATATGTTTATAGCCATGAATAAACCAAGAATTCATGCTAACAGTAAGTAAAAATTACCATTTCAACCTCAATATATGAATATCCGTGATATTATAAATAATACACTGATTGCTAAAATTTCAATCTTATAGTTTCAATTTTTTTTAGGTAGAAAATCCATATGATAAATTAATTATTTGTTAATATACAAATAATTTTATCATTCTTTATATTTTTATGCAAAAAAAAGAGACTATTATTAATAATCTCTCTTAAAATTTATTTAATTTAATTTCTTTTTCTATTATTTGAAGTGATTTGAAAAATCCTTCTAGGTTTAATCCTGATTTTCTCAGATCTTTATACTTTTTTAATTTTCTGAATAATTCAATTTCTAAATTGTGATTTTCATCTAATACATCACTTCAAAATTTTTCATTAAAGTAAATAGCATTTTCTTTTTGATGATTTCCAGCACTTCAAGTAAGAGGGATAATTATTGAATGAATTCAAAACATATTCAATTCCCACAGGGTAGTAGCTCAAGCCCTAGTAATAGCAATATCAGTTTTTTTAAGAATCTTACCTAATCTTTTTTGAGTTAAAAAATCATGGACTAAAACATTTGGAAATTTTTTAAATTTAGGTCTAATATGCATGTTTTTCTCTCAAAGTACTATTTGAAAATTTATATTAGGAAGATCAGGTAATAATTTTAAAATAGAGTTAAATATAGTAGTTGATCATTGACTTCCTCATATAATAAACATCTCTAATTTAGGATTTTGTAACATATCTAAATCATCTAATCCATCAAGTAGTTCAGGATTAAGAATTTGTCATGTTAAAAAATGTTTTTTGTCATCTATTTTATCATTTGGGAACGTATAAAATACTTTAGTAGCTATTTTTCAAATTATTTTATTTGCTATTCCTCATACTGTATCTGATTCATGGATATAGATTTTTTTTCTAAGTATAAAAGCAGCAATACATAACGGTAAAGAAACAAATCAACCTTTAGAAAAAACTATATCTATATTATATTTTAATATATAAAAGATTCAGAAAAATATTCATGTTAAATTTTTAAGTGGTTCATAAAAATTTCTAACATCAAAATATCTTCTTAATTTTCATGCAGGAATATTTAAAAAAGGAATTTTATTTTTTGCAGCTATTTCTTCTTCTAAAGAATTTTCTTCTCATACCCATATAAAATTATATTCATTCTCTTCTTGTAAATAATTATATATAGATAACAATGGAAAAATATGTCATCATGTTGAACCTCAAGTTAATGCTATTATTTTTTTTTCTTTTTCTTTTAGGTGAGTCATTATTTCACAAAGTTAGGAATTATAATTTTAAATATCACATAATATCTATAATAAATTTATTTAATTTTTCAATAAATGCAATTTTGTTTAAATATTTAAAGGTTATGAAACTAGAAAATACTCATACAATAGTTCAAGCAAATATATCAAATGGCCAGTGAACTCATAAAATTATTCTTGATAGAAGCATAAAAATAACAAATGGAAGATAAAAAAATCAAATTTTTTTGTATCAAGCTAGAAATAGACTTGTTAAAAATGCTATTGCAACTGTTGCATGGTCAGAAGGAAAGGATGCATTTGGTATATGATCAAGTAGTAATAATCATACTCCTTTAATTGCTTCCTCAGGTCTATCAACTTGAATTATTTGTTGAATTAATAGGCTTATAGATATTCAAATTAATACTGAATAAAATATATACAATAATTTTTCTTTTTCTAATAAGTTTTTTGTAAAATGAATGTCTGATATTATTACAGGACTTTTTTTATATGTATAATATATCCAACTACATAGTAAAAAAATGGGTAGGAAAAAAATTGGAGTATCAGCCAAACATAATATAAAAGTTTGTATAAAATCATAACTTGTAAGCGAATTTAAGCTTATTAAGATTTCTTTATTTATTTCTTGTAGCATATATTTATATGTAAGCAATAATTTAATTATATTAATATTTTACTTTTAATAAATAAAAAGCAAAAAAAACTTTTATTTTTTTGAAAAATACCTTATAATTAAGGTCTAAGTGTTTAATTATATAGTTAAAATAAAATATATGTACGAACGTATAGAAGAAACAGAAGAATCTGAAATAATTACTACTGACTTATTTCCAGAGGATCATAAATATTTAACCTTTTTAAAAAAGGTATTTCGTCATGAGTTTCGTAAAAATTGATTTAGGAGGATATCTACGGATATACTTGAAGATTGAAAATTTAGGGAAAATGCTGAAATAGGTATTATGAATGCTTATTTAAGTCATCATTGTAATGAACAAATTCAACCTATTTATTATTATTATATGGATCACTTCCTTAATGATGATGAACAAGAAGAAAGAATTTGAGGAGAGGTTATTTGAGAAAATGATCCTATTCTTGATGCTATATCTGTTTATTTAAATTATATTTCTTTAAATAAAATTTGATTAGAGAATACTTTTGTAATAACTATAAACTCAGTTTGAATAGAAAAAGAAAAAATTAAATATAAAGAAGAGTTACAAAATTTTTATGCAAATAAAAAACATATGTTGAGTGATGAGTCTCTAAAATTACTTGAAACTAATCCTATGTTACTTTTAGGTTTAGAAAATGAAGATGAAAAAATACTAGCTACTCAGGCTCCAAGTATGATTAAATTCCTTAAAAAAGATTCAAAAGCACATTATTTAAAATTTAAAGAATATTTAGATTTACTTCAAATTCCATATATTGAAGACCATACATTAATTTCAAAAAATGATTATAATACAAATACTGTTTGGCAAATAAAATCTGAAACATGAAAAACAATATGAAATTGAGCTAGATATAATACTCTTGCTAAGACTTTATGAAATCCAAAAGATATTACTGCTACGGGTTTTCATATTAATACATCTGTTGTTATTGAAATGTTAAAAAATAGAGATATTAAGATTCTTAATAAAGATCAGATTGATTTATTCTTTGTTCAATTGTGAGATGAAGCTAAAATGAGTATTTTACCATTATCAATAGAGGCAAGAGAAGCTTGAATAAATACAGTGGTCTCACTTTGAACTCCTTCTATGAAGGAACAGATGTTAAAGGCTAATAGATCATGAGCTAAGTATGTTGTTATGGTTTGAATAATGGAAGCAAGAAGCTGAGTATATCAAGTAAGAAATATAGAAGCATGAACTCAGGAAGAAGTTAAAAAAGAAGAATTGATAGAATATATTATATGAAAAATAGGAAAGGAAAAATTAGATTTTTATTGTCCAGCTAAGGACTTAATTAAGGAATAATATGTGGATTGTTTATATTCTTGAGTGTTCCGATAATACTTTATATACAGGTATAACAGTTGATATAAAAAGAAGACTTATAGAACATAATAATTCTGATTTATGAGCCAAATATACGAAGGCAAGAAGACCTGTTCAAGTTATTTATACAGCTACCTTTGATTCCAGATCAGAAGCTTCAAAAGAGGAATATAGAATTAAGCAATTAACTAGAAAAGAAAAAGAAAAATTAGTAAAAGAGGGGGATTAAATATCCTTCTTTTTTATGTTAAACAGGCGTTGACAATCTATGTATTAGTTATATTATTAATATGCTTAATTATAGGCTAAGAAGGTAAACAAAAACAAAAAACAAAACAGACAGGGAAAAAAGTTATGACAAAAGTGCAATATGTTGACACTAGAGGGATTGATCCTAGAATTTTAACAGCTTGTGAGGTTGTATTAGAAGGAACAACTTCATCTAAAGGTTTATGGGTTCCAAGAAAAATTCCTAAATTTTCAGATGAACAAATTCTTGCTTTAAGGGATGGATCTTTCATTGATGTAATGGTTGCTTTTCTAGATGAATTTGGTTTTATCGGTAAAGATGCTATTCCACTTAATGATGCTGTGAAATTGGTTATTGAAGCTTATGAAAATTTCTTGCATGATGATATTCTTAATCTGAGACCTATTGATGGTCAAGGAAATTTCATTTTGGATTTGTGCTTCGGCCCAACCATGTCATTTAAGGATTATGCTTTGGCTCTTTTAGGAAAAATTATTCCTTATTTATTGAAAAGAAAAGGCATGAGAGGGATTGTACTTGGTGCAACTTCTGGAGATACAGGGCCTGCTGGTATGGCAAATGTTGCAAGTGAGGACATGTTTGTTTATATTATTTATCCTGACGGACGCACAAGTATTGGTCAGGAGCAACAGATGATTTATCTTTCAGGAAAAATTGCTCAAGCCTTTGCAATGAAGGGACTGACCTTTGATGATAGTCAATTTCTAGCAAAAGGATGTTTCAATGATCAAAAATTTCTTGATAAGTTGGAGCAAAAAGGGATTAAGTTAATTTCGATCAATTCAATAAATTGGCTTAGGATCATGGCTCAAACGGCATATATGTTTCATGTCTCTATGAAACCAGTTTTTAGTAAAGGCACTTTCCCTTCTACTCCAAATTTTGTTATACCATCAGCTAATTCAGGTCATTGGCTAGGAGCATGGATTGCAAAACAAATGGGGGCTAATATTGGTAATATTGTATTAGCTCTTAACCAAAATAATATATTAGAAAGGGTTATTAATACTGGAAAGCATGAACCTTCCGGTGTTATTCCAACACTTGCTCCTGCCATGGATATTGATATCAGCTCAAATTTTGAGAGAGTTTTATATTTTATATATGGTTCTGGTTATACATCAGATTGTATGGTAAGAGATCAAGGTGTTTTCACGATACTACCAGAATTGTTCATGGAATTGAAAAATGAGATTTCTGCATATTCAGTTTCTGATGATGAAATCAGAAAGCAAATTAAAGAAATCTATGAGCGGTTAGGGATTATAATCGATCCCCATACTGCTACGGCCTTTGCTTTTCCTGAAAAGTGTAAAGATTACTCAGGAAACAATGTTTTTGTTTCTACGGCTCATCCGATGAAGTTTATGGATACAATTACAGAGGTATTAGGACC
>JASFZI010000005.1:0-9034 GCA_045107135.1 Candidatus Altimarinota bacterium | reverse complement strand
TAGATGATTAATCATCTAATTTTTTATTTATAAACTCTAACATTTCCCTCCTAAAGTTACTCTTATCAAACTTCAAAGCATATTTTCTAATTTCTTGAGAATCAAAAGTCATTTCTTCAAAATTTTCAATTGCCTTATTTAAAGAATTTGTAGTTTGTTTATTAAAAAATATTCATGTTTTTCCTTCTACAACAGTTTCTAAAGCTCATCATTTATTATAAGCTATGACTGGTGTTCAACAGGACATTGCTTCTATTGGAACAAGTCAAAAATCTTCTTCTGGTGGAAAAATAAATGCTTTAGATTTTTTATATAATTTTATTATTTCTTCTCTTGGAAGATTTAGTCTCCATTCTATATTTTCTTTAGATTTTTCTTTCAATTCTTTGTATAATTTATTTTCAGTATTTGTAGCTAAAATTAATTTCCTTCAGTTTTTATTAAAAGCATCAACTATCAAATCAAATTTTTTGTAAGGGATACACCTTCACACATATAAGTAAAAATCTTTCTTTTTTATTTGTAATTCAAACTTTTCTGTATCAATACAAGGATAAATAACCTCTGAAGTTCTACCATAGTATTTTTTTATTCTAGCTTGTGTATTTTTTGAATTAGCTATAAAAAAATCTGGTCTTTGTGCCGCTACAAAATCCCATTGTCTTAATTTATGAACAATTTTTGGCATTAACCATTTTCAAAGAGGATTAAAAATACCAAACTCCATCATTTTTAAATATTCGTGATAATGTGACCAAAAATATCTAGTAGGAGTGTGACAATAACAAATTTGAAGAGTATCTGGTTTAGTTATTATTCATTTACTTTCAGCACTAGTACTCGACAAGACTATATCATATTCACTTAAATCAAAACTCTCAAATGCTAAGGGTCTAAGTGTTAATGCTAATTTATGAGATTTATTTAAAAAAGGTATTTTTTGTATAAAGCTTGTCGTAATCTTCCTTCATTTGAATACAGGATTTTCTTGTTGCCAAAAAACAGACGTAAAAATATCTGCATTAGGAAAAGTCTCTAATAATTGTTCTAAAACAATTTCAGCTCATCACCAATCTTTTATCCAATCACAGACTATTGCTATTTTTTTATTATCAAGACTTTGCATTTTTTTTATTTATTTATACTATTTATATAATAATAAATCTAAAATAGATATATGCAAATCTTTTGAATAAAACTAGATAATCTTAAATATAATAATTTTCTAAGAGAAATAACAAATCTCTGAAAACAGAATATTGTTTTTACTCCAAATCCTGAAATACTTTTAAAAACAAAAACTGATATAGAGCTCAAAGAGCTTTTAAACAAGGCAACGTATCTAACTCCTGATGGGATAGGTCTTTATATTGCTTTTCAAATATTAGATAATAAATTCCCAAAAATTATTAATACTCTTTTGTTACCCTATTTTTTATTTAATCTTTTTTTCAGAAGAAAATTTTTATATTGAAAATATTGAGATAGAATTTGTTGAAGTGATTTAACATTTGATCTTGTTAAATATGCCGAACAAAATAAAATTAAAATAACTATTATTGATTTATATAATCCTACAGATTATAAAAAGGTAGAATCTCAAAAGAAATTTCCAAAATTAATAAAAGAAAAATTTCCAAAATTAGATTTTGATTATTTTATATATAATAACTCAGAAAAAGAAAAAATAATATATACTATTTCTAAGTCTGATTCAAAAATAATATTCTCTACCCTATGAATGAAGAAACAGGAACAATCTATAGTAGAAATAATGGAGAAATGCTCAAATATTAAATTGTGATTATGAATTTGATCAAGCTTTGACTACTTTATCTGATTTCAAAAAAGAGCTCCTAAAATATTCAGAAGCTTTGGCCTAGAATGGCTATACCGTTTAATAACTGGGCCAAAAAAAATTGATAGGCTAAAAAGATTATGGAATGCTATTTTTGTATTTGTTTGGGAAGTAATAAAAAATAAATAAAAAACTAATCCATCTCTGAATCTCTTCCTTTTAAAAAGGAAGAGGGCTCATTTGTAGCCTCCCTCCTTTCTCAAAGGAGGGAATTTAGGGTGGATTTATTTTTTTGTTACTTCATTTATCAATCTTTTAATTAATTTATCATACTCATTTGATTTCCTTTTTAAAATATCTTCTGATAATGAATCAAATTCATGAACCAATTTATTTCTTAATTTATGCAATTCCCATACTTTATTAATATCATTAATAACTCTAGGATTCTGCTTTAATATTTGTCAAAAAGATCCTTTATAATCTAGCTCTCATAGTATTTTATGATACAACTTATCAAAATCTATAATCTGGTGTTTGTAATCCTTATTTGCTGAAACACGTTTATAGTTTCTTAATATAAGAGATTTTTGGTGTGATGTTAATTTTTTTCATTTTGAATATTTTATAATTAAAAATATTCATAATATAAATACGAGACCTAGTACTACTAAAATAATTTCCATATTTTATTTTATAAAGAGTTAACAATTTTTTCTTTAAGATTTTCTAAATTATCTTTATTTGTAGCTGAAATAAAAATAGGATTTAATTCTGAATATTTTTCTTCTAAATATTGCTGTTTATTTTTATACTTATGCTCTTCTCAATCTACCTCAATAATATATTCTTCATTACTTAAAAAATCACTTTTATTAAATACATATATTCTTTTTTGCTTAGCTCAAATTGTTTCTAAAATTTCCTCAACAACCTTCAATTTTATTTCTAATTTTTCATCACTACAATCAATAACATGTAATAATAAATTTGATTCTATAGAATCTTCAAGTGTTGATTTAAAAGCTTCTATTAATTTTGGTGGTAATTCTCTAATAAATCAAATAGTATCATTTATTAAAACTTCTTTTGGTGGAATATACACTCAAGTCTTTTCGTCATATGTAGCCTCTATAAACATTTTTCATACACTTGTTCCAAGAGTTGCAAAAAGTTTATCCTCTACTAATACTCATTTTTTTGTTAACGAATTTGTAAGAGTCGATTTTCATGCATTTGTATAACCAACAATTCAAACCGTTTTAATTCATTTTCTATTTCTTCATTGTCTATGTTGTGCTCTAACTTTTGCAAAACGCTCTAACTCTTTTCTAATATGCTGTTCTTTTTTTCTTAAATGTCTTTTCATTATTTCTGTATTTGTTTCTCATTTTCATCTCGTTCATACTCATCATCACTGTTTTGAAAGCTCCATACCCATACCAAAAATCCTTGGTCACATATGTTTTATAGAAGCTAATTCTATTTGAAGTTTAGCTTCTTTTGATTTAGCATTTTTTTCAAATATTTTTAAGATTAAATCAACTCTATCCCAAGCCTTCGCTCAAATTGGTTTTAATTTTTCATTTATTAAATAAATTTGTTTTGCCTTCAATATATTTCATAAAATAAGTATATTTGCTTTTTCTTTTTTCATTTCTTCAATTATTTCCTCTAATCTCCCTTCTCCAATAAATGTCCTATAATCAGGAATTGCCTTATTTTGAATATGCTTAACTATAACTACTCAACCATATGTATTCACCAAATTTTCAAGTTCCTTCATCCTATCCTCCATATTATGCCTAATTTCGGCATCTGCAGGAAGTATGTCCGCAATAAAAACCCTCAACTCATTATCACCATATTCTAAATTCTGTTGAATCTGCTCTAATTCTCTATCTGATTTATGTCTTGTCATTGTTTTTTATTATATTTAATTATACTTGTTTTAAATTATACATATTAGTTTATTTAAATCAAATATTGTCTTTACAAAATATATATCTTTATTAAACTTAATAATAACATAAATTCTAAACTAAAATATTATGTACGATGTAATAATAATATGAGCTGGAAGTGCTTGATACCCTGCTGGGATGTATGCTAGTAGGTACAAATTAAAAAATATAATCATTTGAGGTCAACCTGGATGAGCTTTGGCTACTTCTCATAAGGTGGAAAATTATCCTGGGACTCTTTCTGCTCCTGGGAAAGAAATCATGGATAATTTTAAAGAACACGCTGAAACTTCTGGTTCAGAAATATTAACTGAATTGGTAAGCGAAATTACAAAGCATGATAATCATTTTCATATAAAAACAACTGGATGAAAAGAGTTTAAAGCAAAATATGTAATTATTGCTACTGGTAATAATTATAGACATCTATGAGTTACATGAGAAAAAGAATTCTTGTGAAAATGAGTAAGCTATTGTGCCACTTGTGACTGAATGTTTTTTAAATGAAGAGATGTTATTATGGCTTGAGGTTGAAATACAGCTGTAACAGAAGCTCTATATTTATCAGATATTTGTAATAAAGTTTATCTAGTTCATAGAAGAGATACTTTTAGAGCTGAAAATTCTTGGATTGAAAAAATGAAAAGTAAAGACAATATTGAACTTGTATTAAATGAAGAAATCAAAGAAATAACTGGTGATGTTTTATGAATGACTTGAGTAAAACTTAAATCATGAAAAGAGCTAAAAGCTGATTGAATATTTGTTGCAATTTGAACTATTCCAAATACTCAAGTTGTTGATAATTTTGATTTAAAAAAAGATGATGAATGATGTCTAATTGTTGATGAAAGACAAGAAACTTCTGTAAAATGATTATTTGCTGCTTGAGATGTAACTACAAACTCTAACAAATTTAGACAAACTATAATGTCAGCAGCTGAATGATGTTTAGCTGCAAATAGTGTTCATGAAGAGAATATGAAATAAAATATTTTATAATAACAATTAATTTATATATGAATAAAAAAAATAAACTTTTGAAAAATAAAAAAATAATATATCCAATTATCTGAATTATTTTATTAATAACTTATTTTATATTTTTTGCTAACTGAAAAGTTGATTTAACTTTTTCAGCTGAAGATTTGAAAATAAAAACTATAGATAATAAAAATGATTTTGAAAATATAATAGTAAAAAATATATATGATAAAATTCAGGAATCATGTGAACCTAAAAATGAAATCATATATAAAGAAAGCTTAAGAGGTTCTGCATGATGAATTAATTTTGGTGCTTCAAATAGTATTAAATGAAGCATGAATACAAGTGATAGTATTAGTTTTGAATTTAACGATATATTATCATCTTCTATTGATTTTGATTGAAATCAATCTGAACAAAAGGTTACTCAATATATTAGTTTTTCTCAGACAAATATTCAAAAACAAAAAGTCGATGAATGAGATATTTTAAAACAAACAAAAGATTATATTTTTTATTTTTCAAAAAATACTTCAAAAATTCATATAATAAAATCTCCTTTAGATTGAGAAACTATAGATTTAAAAAAAGTGGAAGCTATTTCTACTATAAATATACCATCAAATCTTACTATAAAACCAGAACTATTTGTTAATGATAATAAACTAATTTATCTTGCTTCAAAAAAAGCATATAATAATAACAATACAATTGTTTGAATTTATGATATTTCAAATTTAGAAAATAGAGAAATTGAACTTTTCAAAATTTTTGAAACAAAATGAGATTATTTTAAATCTAGATTAATAGATGAAAATTTATATTTAATTAGTGATTACTCTCTTGCTCCTTTTAAAAGTAAATTTTGTAATATAATTAATAATGATAAAACGAGTAATTTTTGAGAATTTATTAGCTTTTTTACCTGAATAAAAATTCAAAATACTTGAATTAATAAAGAATTATTTGAAGAATTAAAAGAGGAGCTAGAGTCATATTCGTACAAATTTGATTCTAATAATTTAAGTTCAAATTGAGAATCACAAAAATTAACTGATTTTAAATTATTTTATAGTAACAAAGACTTAAAAGAACCAATAGAAAATTTAAACTTCAATATTATTTCAACTATTAATATAAATAATAAAGAAGATAATAGTTCTCAAGTTTTATTATTTTGAAATTTAAAAAATGGTGAAATTCATATGACACTTGATAATTTATATTTGGTTAATTCTTACTATCAAGCAGAAAAATGGAAATGTGATTATATAGATATATGTTATAAAGAATTTGCATCAAATAATTTTACATCTATTTCAAAATTATCTTATCATGAAAATAATTTAAAATATTTAAAAACATCTGTTGTCCCTTGAAAACCAATAAATCAATATTCTATGGATGAAGATGAATGATATTTTAGAATATTTACTACAAATTGATCTAGAGATAGAGATGCTTCTTTGTATGTATTTGATAAGAAATTTAAATTAATATGAACACTTGAAAACATAAAACCAAATGAACAATTCAAGTCATCTAGATTTATATGAGATAAAGCATTTTTAGTTACTTTCAGACAAACAGATCCACTTTTTGTTATAGACTTACATATTCCATCTAATCCAAAAATTATTTGAGAACTTCATATTCCAGGTTATTCAAGCTATTTACATCCTTATGGTAAAATATGAAATAAAGAATATTTAATTGGAATATGACAAGAAAATAATAATGTTAAGATTGATCTATATGAAATAGATTATGATAAAAAAAATATATGAAATCAAATTGAAGTTATACAAAAACATAAATATATATTTAGTTGAAAATCTAGTCATAGTCCAGCAGAAAATAATCCAAGAACCTTTGTCTGGGATAAAGATGATAAAATATTATATTTACCTATTCAAATGGGGCAATGGTATAGTCAACCAAATACTTTCCATTGATTAAAAGCCTTAAAAATAGAAGTTGATTCTGGAATAAAAGAGATTGAAAGCTTTAATACAAGATGAAATTCAATAAATGATTCAAGGGTTTGATATTATAAAAGTTCTACAAACAAAGCTATATTCTTTATTGAACCATGATTTATATTATTCTCTTGAGATGATAATGAAACTAAAGAAACTACATTTTACTAAAATATTTTAATCTATAATTTTATAATTATGCCTCTTTTATTTTTAATTACTTATGTTGGTATTTCATATTTCATTTATAAAAAAAACAAAGAAGATATAAAAAAAATTCCTCTAATTATACAACTAACTTGAATAATTGCCTTTGCATTATTGTTTGTTTACATCATTTATTATTCTGAGCAAAATATACCTAAAACAAGTGGATGGAACACATATACATATAGTTTCTATGTATTATTTCTAAGTTATCTTACAACCTTTATAATCTATCTATTTAAATATAAAAAAATATTAATTAAAAACGCTAAAAAAAATATTATTTATAATAACAAATGATTTCTAGAAATATTAATTGATAAAATTTATTTTATAATAATTCTATTATTTTCTAGTATTTATTTTTTATATTCAGATTATCTAAGATTATATTGAGAAAACTGATTAGAAATACTTATGTATATACTATTGATTTTTTCAAGTATTTATATTTTATTTGAAAATAAAATACTATCTATTAAATACACAAAATAAATCATTTTCCTTATTTCTTAAAATTTAACTTATGTTTTTGCTTTCATTAATAGTCTTTCCTTTTATTGTATATAATATATTTAATTATTATAAAAATAAAGTTTTAGAATTAAATGGCTCTACTAAAATAGTATGAATAATTTGAGTATTTTTATTAGCCTTATTATTGTATTTTAAAATTTTTAACAATAATGATACATACTTCGCTATTGTATCTATTTGGTACTTCTTAATATTTATTTATTACTATTTTTTATCACTAAATTTACAATTAAAAAATCTAAAGAAATTTAAATATAATAATTTTTCTTTTACTCAATGAATAATAAAATTTTTCTTTTTAATATTAATATTTATATTTTTTGTAAATATTGTTGATAACTATACCGTAAACAGAATTTTAGGTGTACCTAACTCATTCACACTATTATCACTAATTTTTATACTTTGATATGCTTATCTATTATTTGGAATTGTTTTTGAATTTTTTGATATGATAAAAAATAGATATTTCAGAATAGCTATGAATAAAAATAAATTCAACCTAAAACTGAAAAGAGAGATTAAAAGAGAAATTTTATTAGAGTTAAAGACTAAAAAATAATTTATCTTAATTATTAATATAACTTTCAATTTATTGATGTAAAAAACTTTTCTTTCTTAATCATCCAATCATCTGTTTGTCTAACCATTTTCTTTACATCATTTTTATTAATTAATACTTCCTTCAATGCTTCTTCTGTAAAGATAGTATTTTGACTTCATTTAAAGAGAACAATATATTTTTCTTCTGTTTGTTCTAAATATTTTTTTAACTCTTTTCCTGCATCTCTTGATTTTAAATAAAATTTAAAGAATCATTTATAATTATTTTTTTTAAGTTCTTCATATAAATAATTCATTTTATCTCATATCATTAGAATTGCATCTGCATTTTTAGAATAATCAAATAGTTTTATATGCTCAGGTCAAACAATATCATATCACAGCTCTCTCATTTCTCAGAGGACAAGAATAATTTTGTAATCTGTAAACAACTTGTTTCTAATATAAAAAGTATTTTCTATCATTTTTTTCATACTTTCTGGTCCAGCATTGTAAGTTGAATCAATTAAAATATTACCTTTAATTCACTCAAAAATACTGAATCTTCAGGACTGAATATCTAGTTCAATAAAATCATTCTCTATAGCCTCTCATCAAAGCTCTTTTAATATTTGAAAAGCTAATCCTATATAATCTATATTTTCTTTTCACATAAGATTTGTATGGAATTTCTTTTTTTTATACTCAAAAGTACTTTGAGTGATATTATTATTCTTTTCTAATTTATAATTTTCTATTTCTGTGAAATATTCTTTATTTCCTCTGATATCATTAAATATCTTTTTACAAAAATTATCAAGTGGATTTAAATATGATTTTAGCTTAGCATTTTGAAGAAGTTTTATCTTTTCATCTCATATACCATTTGGGGTATCAAAGTGCACTGAATGGATTTTATCAAGTTTTGTAAAGATACTATAATCAGGTTTACAAATACCCAGAAGAAAATCCATATCACCTGGATGATCAACTCAATATTCAAGCACTAAAATATCATA
>JASFZI010000004.1:0-9030 GCA_045107135.1 Candidatus Altimarinota bacterium | reverse complement strand
AAGTTTTGTAAAGATACTATAATCAGGTTTACAAATACCCAGAAGAAAATCCATATCACCTGGATGATCAACTCAATATTCAAGCACTAAAATATCATACTTTTTTCACCTAGTAAAAGACGCAAAAAAAATCTTAAAACTCAGCTTTAATAGATTTCAAACTCATGGAGTATAATCTGCAATTTGAAAAATAGAAAATACAAGTCAAAGTTCTGAATTGAAATTTTTCTCTGAAGTATAAACCCTCATTTCTGGTAGATATTTTTCAAGTACTCCTGATATAATCATTCTACAAGATGTCTTCCCCACACTTCAAGTAACACCAATTACCTTAGGTTTAGTTCTATATACATAAAATTTTGCACAAATCCCTAAAAATATTTGTAATGGTATTAGTAATATTTTTTTCATATAATTTTTATAAATGTTTATTTTAAACAGTATAATGAAAAAATAAAAAAAGAAACTGCCATTTGGCAGTTTCTTGATTAATCATCATCAATATTGTTTGATTTTTTACTATCTTTTGTTGACCTTAAGTAATCCTCTCAATCCCTTCTGTAAATTTCTATTCATTCATGTTTAGATTTTTTTACCTCCCTAACCATTTTTTTTCTTGGAACTACTCCTCTTCAATTTACAGTATAAGAATCATTTTCTCAATTTTCTCCATCAGCATTTCATCTGATACTTCATTTTTTAGCCATTTTTTTTAATTTAAAAATAATATATATATTTTGTCTATGCAATATTATTAATATATTTTTACAATTAACCTAAAATCAGTAACATCCACATGTATTACTACATACAAAAATGTGAATTGTTTTTTCTTGAAAAAGCTTAGTTAATTATATATATTAATTGGGCTTTTATTTTTTTATGTAAATCAATATCATTTTTCAATATTAAAAAGTAAAATATGGTCATAATTATGATATTTTTCAATCAAAAATTATGGTAAAATAAAAAGAAGCCCTTAAAAAGGCTTCTTTTTTAAAAATCCCAACTTCAATTCATAGCGCTTGATTGTGCGTAGTTTGTAACTGTTGATTCGAAGAAATTTCATTTTTCTCAGTTGTTGTCTTGGAGTCTGTCTAGATGTTTGTATGGGTTAGATACAACATGTTCATATAATGGTTTTATTCATAACATGTTTAGTCTTTCATTTGCTAGCCATTTTGTGTAATTTTCTATATTTTCATGTCACATTCATATAATCTTTTTTCATAGAATATGTTTTGTCCATTTAATTTCTTGATTTACTGCCTCATCCATCATATCTATAATAATTTTTTCATCATACATTCCTGGAAACTCTTGTTTGATTTCTTTTAAGATATTTGCAAAAATCGTAATATGAGTTAACTCATCTCTTCTTATATAATTAATCATTCTATCAGTTGCTGTCATTTTTCATTGATCAGCAAGAGTATCAAAGAAAGCAAAACCATTATAAAAATAAATACTTTCTAGTAAAAAATTTCATATTATTCATCTAAAGAAATTTTTATCATTAGGTTCATCAATAAAATCTTGATAAATAGCTCAAATAAATTCATTTCTTTCTAAAAGATGTTTATCTTCTCTCCAAAAATAATAAATTTCATCCCTTTCTTTACTATCTACAATAGTTTCAAGTATTGTAGCATATGATTGTGAATGAATTGCTTCTTGATAAGCTTGTATTGATAAAATCAAGTTTACTTCTGGAGCAGTAATATAATCATTAAAGTTTGGTAAATTTACAGTTTGAATTGAGTCTAAAAATATTAAAAAAGATAATATTCATTTATAAGCCCTTCTTTCATCATCACTCAAAGCAGATTTAAATTGTGTAGCATCATCTCAAAGTCCTGAAACTTTTTCTGGTATCCAAAAATTTCATACCATTACCTGGTAAAGAGATTTAGCCCAGTTATACTTTACAGCATTTAATTGAAACAAACCTGTTGTACTTCATTTTATAATTTTTCTAGCTAATACATCATCATTCCCTTTCGGATTAAATATCATATTTGCTTGCATTCTTTTTGTCATCTTTATTGTTATTATTATTATTTTTCTTTACTTATAAATTCAGTAAAATCTTTAGCTGTTTCAAAATTTAGGTGAACTGAAGCATACCTAATATAAGCCACTTCATCTAATTTTAATAAAGCATTCAAAACATCTTTTCATATTCTTTTTGATGTTACTCCTGATTTATTTGACGCCCATAAATTTTCTAAATTTGAAATCATTTGTTCAATTCTTTCATAATCTATTTTTCTTTTATTACATGCAATTAATATACTTTTCTCTAATTTTTCTTTTTCATATATTTCTTTATTTCCATTACTTTTTATAACCATAAATTTTACAAATTCTTTTTTTTCATATGTAGTATATCTATGATTACATCTTTCACATTCTCTTCTTCTTCTAATAGATTTTCAGTTTTCAATCAATCTTGAATCTATTACTTTTGTATCTACATTTTTACACTTTGGACAATGCATAATTTTTTAATTAATTTCTAATTCATACTTTTTTTATATATTTTTCTGCTATACTTTTAAATTTTTCTAATTCTTGTGGAAAAAAACTTTCTCCTACAAAATTCTTATCTAGAGTATTTCATCATTTATAATTTTGTAAAAAATATTTTTTTGCTCACCTAATATATTTTGCTATATTTTTTATTATTTTTTCATTATGAACTCATTTTATTACAGTAGTTCTAAATTCATAGTCTATACTAGAATCCAAAAGTATCTTAATAGATTCTAAATAAGGTTTTTCATCTATTTGTAATCAAGCCGAAACACTAAAGCTTCATATTTCATGTTTTATATCCATAGCTATATAATCAACCAAGCCATTTTTTATAAGTTTTTTAATAACTTGAGGACTTCTCCCATTTGTATCAAGTTTAATTTTATATCACATTTTTTTTACTTTTATACAAAAATCTATTAAATCTTTTTGTAATGTAGGTTCTCATCAACATATAGAAACTCATGTCAGTTTTCATTTTCTTTTTTCCAAAAAATTAAAGACAGCTCTTTCTGATATTAGCATCTTGTAAACATCTTTAAGTTTTTCTTGTAAAACAAACTGGCTATTATGACAAAAACCACACCTGAAATTGCATCCAGGTGTGAAAATTATACATGATATTTCTCATGGAAAATCAATTAAACTAAATTTATTTATTCATGATATTTGTATCCCAAGAGTACTTGTTTCACTGTGCATAAATTATTTATTAACAAGCATATTCATTAGAAAATTCTGCATTAGCGCATCCTTCTACGAAATAATTTCTAGAATAAAATTCTGATTTTTTTCAAATATTGAAGCTAGTAACTGGTCTGTGATATCCCATAACTCTAGTATAAATTTGACATCTAGTTCTTTCTACTTCTTGACCTTCTGAATTCAAAAATATTGCTGACATAATGTTATAATTAATAATATAATATATTAAAACCTCTCACTTGAATTCTCTCCCCTTATCAGGGGAAAGAGACTACATTTTAATTTTTGAATTTACCATGTTCCTCTTTCTCCAGAAGGGGGAAAGAATTCAAGATAGGGGGCTAAATTCAAGTACACTTTTTATATTTGTTTACCCTTAATTGCTTCCATTTTTTTATCATCATCTGTATATTTAGTTCTTGTTTCTATATCAAATTTTCATCATTTATATCATTTTTCTTCATCACACTTTGGACAAAAATCATGTTCTCAATTTACATATCCATGTTTTGGACATATTGAGAAAGTTGGTGAAATTGTTATATATGGTAATTGATAATTACTTAATACTTTTCTAACAAAATTCTTACATGCTTCACTATCAGTTAATCTTTCACCCATATATAGATGAAGCACTGTTCATCAAGTATATTTACATTGAAGATCATTTTGTTCTTCTAATGCTTCAAATGCATCATTTGTATATCAAACTGGTAGTTGAGAAGAGTTCGTATAGTATGGAGCGTCTGCAGTACCTGCTTGAATAATATTTGGCATTTGTTTTTTATCTTCTTTTGCAAATCTATATGTTGTACCTTCAGCTGGAGTAGCTTCAAGATTATACATATTTCATGTTTCTTCCTGAAATACTTTTAATTTATCTCTCATTAAGTCTAATATTTCTGTTGCAAATTCTTTTCACCAATCAGTTGAAATATTCTCTTTTCATGCAGTAAAATTAAGAATTGCTTCATTCATACCATTTAATCAAATAGTAGAAAAATGATTTCTAAAACTTCTTAAATATCTATAAGTATAAGGATATAATCCTGATTCTAACCATTTAGTTATAACTTTTCTTTTTAATTCTAAAGAAGTTTTAGCTTGTTCCATTAAATATGATACTTGCTTTTTAAAATCTTCTTTATTTCATGCCTTATTATAACCTATACGAGCCATATTTACTGTAACTACTCAAATACTTCAAGTCATTTCAGCACTACCGAATAATCAACCTCATCTTTTTTTAAGCTGTGATAAATCAAGTTGTAATCTACAACACATCGATCTAACCGCTCATGGCTTATATGCATCTGGATTATCTACTTTTTCAATTGTTCAATCATCTTTTTTAACTCTTTTAAATTGAGATCAAACAAAGTTTTGGAAATATGGTAAACCATACTTAGCTGTCATTTCAAATAATGCATCAATATCTGGATCATCCCATGGAAAATCTGGAGTAATATTGTAAGTTGGAATTGGGAAAGTAAATACTCTACCATTATTATCTCATTTTACATATACATCAATTAACGCTCTGTTAATTATTCTCATTTCATCTTCTAATTCTGAATATTTTTTCTTATAATCTCCGCTTTCTATTCATCCTAAAAGCAAAGCCTTATCTTTCAAATCTTCTGGACAAGTCCAATCTAATGTAATATTAGTAAATGGAGTTTGTGTACCCCATCTAGAAGGAACATTTAAACCAAAAATAAAATTTTGCATTTGTTGATAAACATATTTATATGTTTTATCGTGAACATATTTTTTCTTTGCTTCTTTATTTTTAAATGATGCATTAGTCTTTTTTAAATCAGCTTTTATTTCTTCTTTATATTTATGCACATATGGAGCTAAATAAGTATCAAAAGATGAAAACGCTTGAGCTCAAGCCCATTCATTTTGTAATGTTCAAAGGAAATTAATCATTTGATTAACTGCAGCTTGAAGATTTTTTGCAGGAGAAGAATCTATTCTATTATCTCCACAATTAAATCATTCTTCAAGTAATGCTCTTAAACTCCAACCAGCACAATATCCACAAAACATATCCAAATCATGAATATGATAATCTCAATTTCTATGCAAATTTCAAATTTCTGCTGAATAAATATGACTTAACCAATAATTAGCCGTTACTTTACCTGAAATATTTAATATCATTCCCCCTAAAGAATAACCCGAGTTAGCATTAGCATTTACTCTCCAATCAGAACGATCTAAATATTCTTCCATACTTTGTCCTACCTCAATAACAACACTAGCATCTTCTCTTGCTTCTTTTCTTTTTTCTCTATACACAATAAAGTTTTTAGCAACCTCATTATGTCATTCTTTTATTAAAGCTTCTTCAACTCAATTTTGAATTTGCTCAATATCTGGTATATTTTTTCAAACTTTAGCTTCTACCAAAGCTATAGTGATATTAGTTATAGATTTAACTGCATCAAACTCTTCTCATCATGAAGCCTTGATTGACGCAATAATTGCATCTTCTATCTTTTTTTTATCAAAAGTTACAATAGCTCAGTTCCTCTTTCTTACTTTATATATAGGCATACTTTTCGATTAGTTACTCTTAAAATAAAACTACATGTTGTATGTAGTGTTACACATCATATACAATATATAGTTTTTTCCAACTTTTTTTAGTCATTTTAGATTGACTATTTTTAAATTTATTTTAATGGAATTTTTCTATATATATTTTTACAAATAGTAAACTTTCTTTAGTGTAGCAAAATTTATGTTTTTTGCTAAATTTTTTACTACAATCATGTTAATAAATTATTATAAAATGTTAAAAAAAAATATCTTTTAGCTTCAGATATGTAATATATTATTTTTTTTATGTATATTTTATTTATACAAACAAAATTAAATTAATTTCAAAAATCTAAAACCTTAAATAATTCACGACCTATCTATTCCAACATTTAACCATCTTTTTTACTTTCACTAAAATCTCTAAATAATTTAGATATTTTTTAGGATTTCAAAATAGTTTTAAGTCATTAGTTATGTTTATAAATATAACTAATCTTTCTAATGATTTTTCTAATTTCAAAAAATAAGTTTTTCTATTAAGTATATCAAGATTATTTATATATATTATAAGTTCTAAAACTTCTATAAGGATATTTATAATTTTATCTCAAATAGTGAACTTGTAATTTCTATCAAATTTTGATATATCAGAAAATAAGCACACTGATAAATTGTATACTTCTTTGTATACATTTAAATGTTCATATCTTGCCATGTTTTTAAATTATTATTATATTTTGCACTAAGGACGAACGACAAACCTAGCAGATTTATTACCATTACGATTACCTGTATTATTGTTATTCTGGTCTCCGCAACCATTGTTACCTACGATACGAGCATTACGACCCCGATTAGTACCAGTGGTATTACCAACAGCTGAAGCTTTGTTTTATTTCTTTTACTGATTTTTTCCTATATCCATTAGTAATTTATATTTTATACTAAGAAATATAACTCGTTTTTAACTATAAATTTTATAGTGAATAAAACCCAAATTATAAAAAATAAAAGGTATCTACTACATTCCATAATAGATTTTAACCTAATTTGAGCTTAGAAATTGTTCTAGGCTCTTTTAAATTAAAAACTTTTTCCGATGTATTATATATTCTATTAATTCATAATAAGTTTTTTTACTAAAATCTGTTTCTTTAAAATTTAAGATAAAATTTTTATTTATATCTAATAAATCTTTTGTATTTAAATTAATTACTTTATCTGTAGTTTTTTTATTTTCTTGTTTAGCTAAATATTTTTTGTAATAATTAATTTTTATTTCATTTATCTTATTATTAGAATATATAGGTATTTTAAAGTTATTTTTAAAATCAAATATTTTAAAAATTTCTCTATCTATTATTCATATAGTATCTTTTGTTTGCTTTAATAATACAGAATTAATCTTATTATCTTTTATTAATCAAATATATTTATCCAATCAATTTTGATGAAATCAACACATAATCCTTTCTCACTTTGTTTTTGGATTAAATATAGTAAGTTTTAATCATAATTTTTCAGAAAAATATATAGCTTGTTTATCAAAAACTTTGTAAAAACATCCTACCTGAACAATTATTACAAAGTTTTTGTATTGAACCTGAGCTTCCCTATATTTCTTCAATGGTTTTTTGTTAGAATCTAAAATAGAATATATTGTATCATTTCTTGTTACTTTTAAATATCAATTATTTTGTTTAAAAATTATTGAATTTAGTTTTGTTAAATATTTTTTTCTTAGACTATATGTTTTAGCTTGTTTTAATATACCTAAATAAGAATTTATACTTGAAAGAGTATGATTAAAAGTATCTTTATTATTCATTTTCTCTTGATACAATACCTCTTTCATAGAGTTTATATTTCTTTTTCTAGGAAGCATTATTTTTTTAGCTCTTATGATATATCCTATAAAATCAATATCATAATTAACTGGGAGAAATTTAGTTTTAGTTTCAGATAATCTTAATCTTAATTTATCTTCCAAAAATATTTCTATTTTTTCTAATTTTACTATTAATTCATCAAAGGTTCAAAGTAATATAAAATCATCTACATACCTATAATAATACTTAGTTTTCAACTCTCTTTTGATATAATTATCTAACTCATTTAAATAAATATTTGCAAAAAATTGACTCGTTAAATTTCATATTGGTAAACCTTTATTTTTGGGTCTTCAAAAAAGACTTTTTGATTTTGGTACAAGTTTATACAAAGACATTTTTCATCTTTTTTCTACTCAAACAACAGGATTATTAAATATAATTTCTTTTATTAAATATCTAAGTAATTTGTAATTTTGAAAATTCTTTTTTGTTATATGTTTATTTACTAAACTAAATAAAATTTCTTTATCAATATTCATAAAAAATCATTTTAGATCTAATTGTAGGTAATAATTATTATCATCTACCTTCCCTAAATTTTTAAATAATGTTTTTATTCAAAGTAATGCTCATTTTCATTTTCTACAACTAAAAACATTATTTATAAACCTTTTTTCAAAATAATTTTCTAATTTTCACACTAATAAATGATGCACTATTCTATCCCTAAATCAAGCTGCAAATATTTCCCTAATTTTGGGTTTATAAGCAATGAAGCTATAACTATTCCCTAACTTATAAGTTTTAGTATTTATTTCTTCAAGCAACCTAATTAAATCTGTTTTTTTGTGTTTTAATTCATATTCTAAATAATCTCTAGATGACTTCTTATTCTTTATACAATCTTCATAAGCAATATATAATTCTTCAAGTGTAAAACTTTCCATAAATTGTAATATTTTAAATGGCTTCTTTAAAGGACTTTTCTTACGGTTTCCTTACGCTTTTTTTTAAATTCCTTACGCTTTTCATAAATTCCTTATGCTTTTTCTAAACCGTAAGGAAACTAAACACCTCATAGGCATAAGGGATTTAGTAAACAAAAATATAAATGGCTCTTACAAGCCATTTATATTTAAAAGGATTTTTGGATTGCCCGGATAACTAATTTGCACTAAGGACGAACGACAAACCTAGCAGACCTACCACCACTACGATTACCTGTACTATTGTAATCCTGGTCTCCGCAACCACTGTTACCTACGATACGAGCACTACGACCCCGATTAGTACCAGTGGTACCACCAACAGCTGAAAGCCATATCCGTTCAGCATCTGTTTGATCATTTGCATCTGTTAACTTACTTGCCTCACAAGCTATTTGATACTCTCATCTAGATGT
>JASFZI010000003.1:0-4143 GCA_045107135.1 Candidatus Altimarinota bacterium | reverse complement strand
AAAAACTCCCCACAAAGCCATTATAGCATCTCATTCATATTTATTAACAAATCCTTTTTCATCCATTATAATATTAGACATTTCACTCAAATATTCTCTCAAAAATCATACCAACTCTTCTGCTCAGAACTTTTCTGAAATACTCGTAAATCATTCAATATCAGAAAAGAAAATCGCAACATCTTTATTTTCTCAGTCTAAGTTAATTTTTCACTCTCCCGATAAAATTTCCTTTGCAACATCTTCAGAAACATATTCTGAAAGGGCCTTATTAAGTTTAATTTTATTTTTATTTTCAACTAAATATTTTACTATATTTGAAAGTGCAAGAGAAATAACTAAAGCAATAGTAAATTCTATAGAATAATTAAAAAGAGTTGAGGTTATTAGCGGAATAAAAATTATTCAAATTAAAAATAATGAAACAAGAGCAACGTTACTAAATAATAAAACATATGAAGATCTACTTATATTAAAATAAACTGAAACTATAATCAAAAGAAAAATCATTAACCATTCAATATTTTTATCAAAATATTTTATTCAACTTTTTGTTAAAATAGTATTTATCATATTTGCATGAGTATAAACTCAATATTCAATTCAAATAGGAGTATTAAAAACATCTTTTATCCCTTTTGCTGTTGGTCAAACGATTATAATTTTATCTTTAAATAAATTTTCATCTATCTGACCTAGATATACATCTAAGAATGAAACCTTTGTAAATTTATGACTATCTGTATAATTTATTAATACTTCATTTTTATTTTTTTCTGCTTTTATTAGTTCTAATTTATTTGCTATTATAAATTTATCTGGCCTTGAAATAATTTGTTCATTTAAATATTTCTCATCATCATAAATCTTAGAATAAAATCACTTAATAATTGCAATAGAAAAATGATTATATATATTATTAGATCATTCAAACTGTTTAATTGGTTCAATTGAATATACTGTATCAGTAATTTTATCTAATTCCGGAGCAAAAAATCAAGACACTAACATGTGTTTTCAAAATTTTTCATATGGTGATTGAATATATCATGCTGAATCTGTCCACAATCACATTATTACATTTCATGCATTTTTAATAGATTCTGATAAAATATCATCTGATTTGTCATTACTTTTTTCTCATAAAATTATATCTAAAGCAATAACAGCAGCTCATGCATTATTTAAATTATCAATAACAGTTCCATAATATTTTCTATCAAATGGAAATCTTCATAATCATTCAAGCGTAATATCTCAAATACTATTTTTTCTTCAAGATAATGTGTCTTCATCAATTTCTACAATAACAATATCTTTATTTACTGGTATATCACTAAATGTAAAATATAAATCTCCCACATTTTTATCCAAAATATATAAAAAAGAGGCCCTGCTTATAATAAAAACAATTCAAAATATAATAATCGATAATAAAACAGCTAAACCGTTTCTATTCTTCGTAAATTTCAATAAATTTTTAAACAAAATATACTATTTATTAATTAAATTCTCAATTGCTTCAATTCAACTATCCAAAGTATTATGAATAATTTCATCTCATTTTTCTTTAATATTACCAAAACTGAAATCTATATTCATCCAATCTATAAAAGTATCTCAAAAAATATTTTTTAAATTACTCAAATCATCTTTTAATATAGTTTTTAAATCCTCAGAAACAAAATCTCATTTAAAATATTCTCTGAAATCAATATTTCATATCACATCTTTATTATCAGCCAATATAGATGTAATAGCGCTTATACTTGAATACTCTTTTTTCTGTATAGTATCTTTTAAATCATACAGGGTGCTATTGATTAAAATATTCTTGTTTTCATTATTTGCTAGCTTGATTAAAATATCTTTGATTTCTAACTTTGTTTTAAATAATTCAATATTTTCAGATTTTATAAAGTTTAGTTTTTGATAATCTGATAATAATTCATTATATAGTTCTTCTCTTTTTTCTGAATCTACTAATACTTCACTTATTTTGATATCCCTAAAACTATTTAATTTATCAATATCATTATTTAATTGTGTTTTTAATCATTCAAAAAATTCTATATCAATTTTTGAATTAATACTCTCCCACGCATCATCTCTTAGTGTTTTTATAAAATTTTCAAGAGCTATAAAATTAAAAGTCCTTATATTAAAAGGTTTATTTTGATCAACTACGATAATTTTTCAACTATTACTAACTTCAACCTTGTGATCAATAACATGTAAATAATTCAGATTTAAATCTAAATTAAATATAGTTCATCTAACTGCAGCCTCTGAATCTCTAAAATATTCCTTAAAATAAGAATCTTTTCAGAAAAATGAAACAACATTTGACCAACTTTTTCAGTTCAATAATCTAAATCATATGTTTATTTTTCAAGCATCATCAGAAACATATAATTCATCGATTTTAATGCTTGTATCTCATCAAAGTCTCGTAACACTACCATCTCACCATTCAACTACAGCTAAGGCTGTTTTTCAAACTGTTCTAACTGAATCTCAAGTATATACTTTTTGTTTATTATTTAATTTTAATAAACTATCATTTAAAATAGCTTTTCACTTTAATAATAATACATATGAATCTCTGTCTATATTTTTTTCGTAAAAAGACTTTAAAACTCAAGTAAAAATAACTAGTACAATTATTAATATAATAAAAATAATAAATTTATTTTTGATTTTTAACATTTCGTATATCATATAAATAAATAATATATAATAATATTTTACATAAATTTTCTAAATATACAAAAAATATGAAAAAACAGTATATATTTCTGATAATGATATGAATTATTCTCTATATCTGATACCTTATATTAAGCTTCACTTATAAAGAATACAAAATTAATACTCATATAGAGTACATAAGAGAACTCAATCAGAATATAAAACAAAAAATTGAAGATGCAGAAGAAATTATAAAATATAAAAGCTCTCCTGCCTATAAAAATAAAGTCTTAAAAGAACAACAATCATTTAAAAATAAATGAGAAAGTGTAGTATATCTAACAACAGAGAAAATTTATAATAAATTTACTAAAGAAGCAGAACCAATAGAAAAACAAATAGTAGAAATTACCCAAGAAGATTCTGTTATTGATAATATGAATATATTTGAGAGGTGGTTATATTTTATCTTTAAAAAAAGTACTTACTAACAAGTAAGTACTTTTTTTATAAATCTGAAAAGTCTGATGGGAAATTATCTATATTATTTATAGATGAATCAAAGCTACTTCAACTATCACCAAATATTTTACTTCAAATTTCTTCAATTTTTTCGAATATTCTTTTAGGTTCTGCATATTTTTCTACATCTAATCATAAAAGTCTTCAGAGTATAGGAAAAATAAATATTGTAAGAACAGTCACTACTATACCTATAACAGCATACCTAATAGTATTTATAGCTGGTTTAATTTTTTCATCTTTTCCTCATGAAAGAATTAAAAGTAATCCTCCCCATAAGATAAACACTATAGAAAAAATTCATGAAGCTAAAACAAATAATGAAATTGCTAACAAAATGAATTCACCGAAATCCATCGATGCTCAGAGTATAGCACCTCCTTGATCTAAAGCATATGTAGTTTCAATAATCATAAAATAATTTAAATAACTAATCTAAAACTTTTAAATTTAACCTTTTTTGAGTTTTCATTCAGAATAATCTTAATAAAGATCTAATTGAATTTACAGTATTTCAAGATTTACCAATAATTATTCACATATCATCCTTATTAACTTTTAAAGTTAATAAAATACCTAATTCATCTTCTATTCTATCAATAACTATATCTTCTTTGTTTTCAACTAAGTTTTCAACTATAAATTGTAAAAAATCTACCTCTTTCATATACATTATATTAAAAAAATAATATCCTTCAACTATAAAAATTGAAGGATTTAAATTTACTATACAGAAACTTTATTTAATTTCATTAATTTCTCCATTCTTGGAGAGAATTGTACACCATTAGAAACATAAGCTTTAACCTTATCTAAATCTTTTATTTTAAACTCTTTAGATATAGGATTATAAAAACCTAATATTTCTCTGTATCCATGTTTTGCAGCAGCAGTATGTTCTGTTACAACAATTCTGAAAAAAGGCATATT
>JASFZI010000002.1:0-3554 GCA_045107135.1 Candidatus Altimarinota bacterium | reverse complement strand
TTTTAGAAGAAGCCTGAAAAGAAAAAGAATTTGCAAAATATGAATGAAAATTGTGAGCCAATACATCTCTTTTAAGTGTATTAATAATATTTTTTTTACCATTTTCTGCAATACATAATATTCTAACCCCTTTTATTATATGGATGATTGTAGATATATTATGAATATTCATTCTTCTATCTATTCCTAATCCAAAAATAGAACTCTCAGTTATAAAAGAGAAAAAATCATTCTTCCAATTATTTAAAGAAGCAAAGTTTAATTGATTATTAAATCTTTCAATCTTTTTATGACTTATTTCAGGATTTCTTTTATGATCATCTCCATTTAGAACTCCTTATTTAGAAGAGCTTGGATATCCAATATTTTTAATAGGTTCTGTAATGTGACTCTCAAGAGTAGTGCGGTTTATTGTATGACATACAATTCATAAAGTAGAAAAGCACATTTCAATGAAACAACATTTTTTCATTGAAATATTCTTATTTTCAAGCTACTTTATAATGATTGCATTTTTTAATAACCCTTATCTTGTATGAGTTATAATATCTCTATTCATTTGATATAAATGGTGAAGATGATCACTAGTTAGGTCATATATATTCAAAGACTATGTAAAAGGCAGTAGATATAAAGCAACTTTCTTATCTATGTCATCAATGCTTAATTCTGTTTTTTGAGCTTTAGTAACATTTACAATGTGATACTATATATCTATACATTGATACAAACTAAATTATCTATATTTATGAATTATATTATTTGTATTACTAATAATTTCATATTACTTTACTTTTATTTTAATAAACTTCATATTTTTTAGTCTCAATATCAAGTAATACCTTTTTAGCCATAATTAATATTTCTTTTTCATACTTGGTCCAAATAATATTTTCTCAACAATTTTTATTCTTTTTTAAACAAATAATTAAAGGAATTATGTATTTATTATCTTTTATAAGAATCACTCACCTAAATTCAACTGATTTGATTTTCAATTTAAATTTAAAATGTGGATATTTTAAACATATATTATTATTATAATTTTTTAATTTGTCTGAAAATTCTAAAACAGAAAAATACCTACTTAATTTATGTAGGTATTTTTTATTAAATATGTCTGATATAATTATTTTCATAATTGTGAATCTAGAGTATTAAATATACTTGAAACTGCTTTCTCTCATTTACACATTAATGATTCATTTTCTTCTTCTGAAAAATCATCAAAATCTATTTCTAAATAATTCCTCTTGAAACTTACTTCTCTAGTCTTTACTACTTCAGTCATCATCATACTAAGAAGCCCTGTTCTATTAGTTCAAAATTCATGAGCAAGTTCTGTGAAATCATCAATTAATTTTTTTTCTGCTGATATTGATATATTTTTTTTCATATACATTATATTATAATATAATAAACTACATATATGATATAATAAACAACACATATAGTCAAGTATTTTTTTAATTCCATTTATTTTTTACCCATTTTTTCAATCAATCCAAATCAAATAAACTTATCTTTGTATCAATCTCTTGTCACTTTAAATTTATAAATATATTTATATTTCATGTTTCTAAAGATTGTAAGTATGATTTTAAATCATGTAAATCTTGTTTTACAGCATTTGTTGGAATATTTATTATATATCTATCCTCTTTAATTTTTTCTCACGGTCAAGCCGCACCGAGGTCTTTTTCAGATTGATTAGAATGAATTTTTTCTTCTAGATTTTTTTCAAAATTTTCAGGCATCTTAGAGCATGTTTTTATAGAATCTTCTTTCTTATTATCTTCAGTTTTATCTATCTCGTTTAAACTCTTATTTATATACCTTTTTACATTATTAAATAAGTTTAGATCACGTGCTTGTTCACGAACCATAGATATTGTTGCAATCTTTATATCACGAGCCTGCACAGATTTTCTTCAATAATCAAAATTTATTCAGAGATTTCCATTTACTATAACTATCTTATCTTCTTCTAATTTATCTTTAAATTTATCTACATCTTTTGGAAAAATAACTACCTCAAAATCATAATCAAATCATTCACATTTCAAAAACATCATTTGTTTCCCTGTTTTTGTAATAATTTTTCTAACATCAAGTACTACTCAAACAGCTTGAACAATTTCGTCTTTTGGTCTCTCCTTTTTTATTCATTTTTTCTTATCTTCCTTCTTCTTTTTTTCGGCTTCTATTCACATTTCTAACTCTTGGCCCAGACCACCCTCTCTTCCTTCGGAATTCACCTTGTCTTTTGGTTCGTACTTTTCTGGATTTTCTTTTTTATCTAATTCTAAAAGTTCAGACATATCCATTTTAAGTTTTTTCGTATTATTACTTCTCCTCATACAATATCTTTGTAATCAATCAAGAGCATGTCATGATACAGAAAAACCTATCATTTCTTTTTCTCATCTAAGTAATTCTTCAAAAGAAAAATCTCAGACGTCTTCTAATTCTAATTTATCCTCGAATTCATCACTGTTATCAAATAATCATATCTGACTTGTTTCCTTCTTTTTTTCATCCTTTCTACAAAATCTTATCATCTCTAAAATACTAGCCTGCATTTGCTTTCTCTTTCACAAATAATCCATAGCTCATGACATAATAAGTGCTTCTAATGATTTTTTGTTTATAACTTCTTTTCAACAAATTTCTATAAATTGTTCTAATGACTCAAAGGTTCATCATACTTCTTTTCTGGCTTCAATAATTCTATTAATTGGTCCTTCTCAAATTCATTTAATGGCTTTTAATCAAAACCTAATATTTTTATCATCCATATATGTAAAATGCTTTAATGATTCTTGAACCGAAGGAGGCAATACTGAAATTTCTTTAGCTTCACACTCTCATACTTCCATTACGATTCTCTCCATATTTTCTTCATCTGAAACCATTACAGCCGTTAAAAATTCTGTCTGATAATAGGCTTTTAAATAAGCAGTTTGGTAAGCAATATAAGCATAACAAGCAGCATGTGATTTATTAAATGAGTAATTTGCTGCTGGCATTATCATTTCTGTATATATATAGTTTGTAGTTTCTGGTTTATATCATTTAAATTTTGCTCATTTTTCTATAAACTCTTTTTTTAATGCTTCTACTACTTTTATTTTTTTCTTTCATACTCATCTTCTAAGAATATCTGCTTCTCAAAGTGAAAAACCTGCCATATACTGAACTATAAACATTAATTGTTCTTGATAAACAGCTATTCAATAACTAACATCCAATATAGGACCTAAATCCTCATCCAATTTTCTTTTTTCTTCTGCAATTTCTTCTTTAGAATATCATGCTTTTTCAAGAAGTTCTTTTAAATCGTCTGTTAAATATTTTAATTCTTTTCTTCCATATTTAACATCAATAAAAGTAGGGATATAGGCTAATGGTCCTGGTCTATACAAAGATACCATTGCAATTAAATCCTCAAAACAATCTGGAGCCAGATCTTTTAAATATTTTCTCATTCAATCTGATTCAAATTGGAATACTCATGTAGTATCTCAAGTAGCAAATACTTCAAATACTTTTTT
>JASFZI010000001.1:0-5993 GCA_045107135.1 Candidatus Altimarinota bacterium | reverse complement strand
TTTACAGGAACCATAATATCAGACGACAAATCATTTATAACTATTTTATCAATTTCATTTTCTATTTCATCATTTACATCTTTTAACATTTCTCAGTAAACTACATCAAGAACTGTTATTAAATATGGAATCATATCAACGTTTACATCTGATCATCATTCATTATATCTTCAGGCATTATGAACATTTTTTTTAAATTCTCATAATGTTCATTCAGAAAAAATCTCTATAAACCTTTTTGTAGCATTTTCAATAATAAACCTTGTTTGAATATCTGGAATATTTTCTGTATCTGGTGAAGCTCATGTAAGAAGATCTGCAAATTCTTGATCAAATCAAGAAAAAGGAGAACTATCCCCTAGCTCCTCATTCAATTTTACAATACTATCAGCACGTGCTGCAATTTCATCATTAGAAACTCATAAAATTTTATCAGTTAAGGTATCTGCTAATTCAGCAGTAAATCTATTATAAACAATATCCTCTAAATTTTCTAAATATCATTCATAAGCTATGTAACTATTATAGCTTAGTGATTGTTTTTCTCTAAATTGATCATGGTAAAAAACATAAGGTTCATAACTAGAAGGTACTCATGTATCATTATATCAATTTAATATTCATTCAGAAAATTTGAAATTTCCTGTTCATGAATAATAATCATGATTTTTATCAAAATAATTTTTGAAACCTTCAATATTTTTTTCAAAGTTTCCTAAATTAGGAGAAATTACTCAATGCCAAATTTCTGACTTTATTATTCATGAACTTTCATCATTTCTTTCGTACTTTTTATTTTCATGATTATATATATATACTTTATCTTCGAAATCAGTAAATGGCACTATTGTTTTTGAAGACTCTGTTCATTCATAAACAATAGGCAAATTAAAATTTCATACCAAAACTGTTCAGATAAGTTTTGATTCAAAATCAACAGAATTATCAATAGATTTATATCATTCATAATAAAGTGATTCATTTAATGAAGCTATATTAAAAGCATCCGTATTTTTAGGGGTTGGTAATATAACTACTTTTGTATTTTCTAAAACACCTTGAATATCTAAAGCGTATCTTTTTAATTCAGTATCTATTTCATCATATGATTCTTCATCAACAATAATAGAAACCAAATTATAAAAATCACTACTTCCAGCATAAGTAGAATAATTTATAAAGGGGATTCTAAAAGTTATACCAAAAAGTAATGAAAATAAGATTAAGCTTGAGATAAATTTTTGTATTTTTGTGTGTATCATAAAAGTAGTTTTCTCTTGAAGGAATAAACAATTTTAAGTTTTTAACATTTTATCTATATTTGTCTTTTTTTCAAACTTTTTTGTACTATTTTTTTATACAAAAAAGCCGCTTTCATAAGCGGCCTTTTATTTTTTATTATATTTCTGTTTTACCTCACATAAATGGAACTAAAACTTCTGGAATTTTCACATTTCATTCAGCAGTTTGATAATTTTCTATAATAGCAATTAAACATCTTCATAGAGCTGTTACTGTACCATTTAAAGTGTGAACATACTTAGATTTTCAATCGTTATCCTTATATTTTATTCATAGTCTTCTAGATTGATATTCTCATATATTTGAACAACTAGTTACTTCTCTAAATTTTTGTTGACCTGGCATCCATGCCTCTAAATCAAATTTTTTCATTGCTGGATTTCATAAATCTCAACTACAAACATTCATTTTATTATATGGAATATTTAAAGTTTTCCATACATCCTCTTCTATCTCAACCATAAAATCATGCATTTTTTGTGATTCCTCAGGCTTACAAAAAACGACCATTTCAACTTTATCAAATTGATGTCCTCTTAATATTCATTTTGTATCTTTTCAAGCAGAACCAGCCTCTCTTCTAAAACAAGGGCTATAAGCAATATACATTTTAGGTTTTTCTAAATCTAAAGTCTCTCAGGCATGATATGATGTAACTGGTACTTCTGAAGTACCCACCAAAAACAAATCATCTTCTCATGGATTAACAGAATAAATACCATCTTCTCCGGCCGGAAAAAATCAAGTACCAAACATTGCTTTTTCTCTAACCAATACTGGTGGCAAAATTGGTTCAAATCATTTAGCTACTAATTTTGATATTACAAAATTTATTATTGCGAATTGCATTAATACTAAATCTCATTTTAAATACCAAAATCTTGCTCATGAAATTTCAGATCATTTTTCAATATCTATCCATCATTTTTTTTCACCAATTTCCCAATGTTCCTTTGGTTCAAAATCAAATTTTGTTGGCTCTAAAAAAGTAGAATCAAGTCAATTATCTTCATCCGTATCTCAAATAGCCGCTGTTTCATCTAATAAATTAGGAATCCTACAATACATATCAAACCAAATAACTTCTACCTCTTTTTGTTTTTCTTCAAGAATGTTTAAATCTTCTCAAAGTTTTTTCATTTCAGCTATTTTAGCTCATTTTTTATCATTAGACAAAGTAGGGATTTCCTTACTAACCTTATTTTTTATAGCTCTTAACTCATCAACTTTTACCAATAATTCAAGTTTTTTAGAATCTATTTCCAAAAATTTATCCAAATCAAGATCTACATTTCTTTTTTTAATACTATCTTTTACCAAATCTGGACTATTTCTAATAACTTTTATATTTAACATTTTTTTTAATTCTTAATGACTAATTTGAGTCTAATTATAGACAAAATATAAAAAAATCAACTAAAGTTATTTTTTTTATATAAACTTCTTCATTGCAACTTTAGCCTCTTTATCCATGGTTCTTTCTTTTAATATTTGTTTCTTTTGATAGGCTTTTTTTCATTTAGCTAGTCACACTCTAAGCTTTATTAAACTTCAAACAAAGTATAGCTCTAATGGAATTATTGAATATCAAGCCTCTCTTGATTTTCATAATAAAAAGTTAATAGTTTTTTTGTGAAGAAAAATCTTTATTTCTCTTTCTGTTTCAACTGTCTCTCTATTAGGTAATGCTTTCCATGCAGAAATATGCATTCATTTTACATAAAGTTCATTATTTATAACAACTACATAAGCTCACCTTAAATTAACATGTCAATTTCTAACACTTTTTGTTTCATATCATCTAAGCTCTATTCATGCTTCCCAAGAATCCGTTATTTCATAATTAAAATAAGCCTTTTTATTTTTAGTAATCAGGTTATTTAAACTTTTCTTTTTTTTCATCTTTTTACAAAAATTCTCAAAATATTTAAAATTATTATATGCATTATATGATAATTTTAAAAAAAAACAGATTTAATTAAAAATTATTAAATCTGTCTTTTTAATTATTGAAAATATTTTCATTGATTTTCAATTATATAAGCAGTAGTTTCTCATTTGAAAGCCCAATCCCATTTCATGTAATCATCTATATCATATGACCCAACTTTTTCAGTAATAAATGGGTTTTTATGAACTACAAAATGAAGATGAAAATCTGTATAATTTTTATCCGGTACTCCTGTAATTCAAATAGTTCAAAGTGGTTGTCATTTTCTAATTGATTCTCAAATTTCAATATTTGAAAAAATATCATTTAAATGACTATACATAACAACATCCCCTGATGTAGTTTTTATCCATACTTGATTACCTCTAAGTATATCTAAGTTTCTAACTTTTTCATCATAAGTTAAATTATTTCATCTTTTAATAATATTTAAATCTGAAAAATCAAACTCATCAACTACTCTTACTATAATTCATTCATCAAGTGCTATGACCTGTTCTCAAAAATTTCAATCTATATCCCAACCATGATGAATCCCATCAGTATAATCATTTCTGTACGTTCTAGATGAATTTGGAATTTTAGCTGATGTTGTTGGCATTTTACGTCACAATACAGGAACTATATATTTTTCTTGTCTCTTTTCTATAATATTAGTAATAATACCTAGACTATATATTGCTTCTTTTAATGATCTATTTTTTTCTAAATAAGTATAATAATTTTCTTCTACTTCTTTATCATATTTATCATACTTAGAATTAGTTAAAACCTTTTTATCTAAAATATTTTTTAATTGAACTAAACGAGTAGTTTTTAAATCAAATAATTTTGATAACAAATCATTTTCTTTTACTAAATTAAGAGTAAATTTTGATTTTATTTCTGAATTTTCATCAACTAAAATAAAATTACTATTAGTACAATTATTATCAAAAAATTTTAAATCAAACATATAAAAATCTCATTTACTATGTGTTAATTTAGAAAAAATATTACATTCTGATTTTATTTTATAATTGTCTAGATCTTCTCATGATTTAAAAAGAATTTTTGTATTTTTTAATTCTAATGAATCTAAATAAATATTTTCTGATAATTTAAATACTACATTTGTTGTAGTATCAAAAATTCATGTTCATGCAAATACAAGAGAATATCCAAATAATAAACTAAAAATCATTATTGAGATAAATCATGTAAAAATTAATTTTTTGTTCATATTTTGAAATTTTTTTTATTTTTAAGTTGTTCTGAAAGTGAAATAATTATAGTAATTTTTATTTTTTTTCAAGATTTTTTATATATTACAACTTGACTCTCATTCTATTTTTCTGTAAATCTTAATATTATTATAACCTTTTTCCTTTAAATAAAGGCCATGCAAATTTGATAAAATTCATTTATCACAGTAAAATAAATATATTTTATTTTTTTCTAAGTCTTTAAATTTATGATTTATTTTAAAAAAAGGAATTTCTAATATTTTTGTTTTATCCAAAATTAAAGGTTTTTTCTTTTTTTCAGCATCTTCTCTAATATCAATTACTATTTCATTCTCTCATGGTAAAAAAACTACTTCTAATTCACTGGCATCTTTTCATTCATATTGTTCCATCATTTCTCTTACAAATTCTGTTTTTCTTAATTCAATAGCCTTCTCTAAAATCTCCTCAGAAATTTTTTCTTCTTCATTTATAATATCTTCTAATTTTGCTCAAGTAGCAGGCTTATCAGAGATAACTCAACAATACTCAGGCATATTACATGCAAAATTATATGTTCAAATTTCTTTAGAGATATCAATTATTTCTTGTTTATTATCTGCAATTAATGGTCTTAAAACTAGATTTGTACTCGCCTTATCTATAACATGCATATTTTTTAAAGTTTGACTAGAAACTTGTCCTAGACTATCTCATTTAACTAATGCAAAATAATGATCTTTTGAAATTATTGATGCAACTTTTAACATAAATCTTTTTAATAAAATACCTCTAAATCTATGATTTGTTTTTGTTAATAATTCAGCTATTACTTCTTCAAAATTAATAGTTATAAATCTAGCCCTCTTATGAGGAATAGAAAAAGTTTTCCAAAGATAATAAGCTACTTGTTTTACTCATAACTCATGAGCGCTTCATCATAAATTAAAAAACAAATAGTCCACCTGACATCATCTTTTCATCATAGAATATGTACTTACTCAAGAATCAAATCAACCAGAAATAAGACTTAAAACTTTATCTTGAAATCATACAGGATAACCTCAAATTCCCTTAATTCTATATTTAATAATATGTACTTTTTTGTCCTTAATTTCTATTTTAACAGTAATATCAGCATTTTTAATTTTTACGCTTGTATTATTTGCAAATTTTAACAACCCTCATCAAACATATCTTTCCAAATCTATTGATCTAAAATTATGAATTCAACTTCTTTTAACCCTTGCTACAAATGTTTTATTTTCTATTTTATCTAAATAAAAATCTTTTGCTCTCAAAAAAACAAAATCAAAAATTTCATCTTCTTTTTCAGGTAACAAAAAAGTTTCCACCTCCATAAAATGCGCTATTCATGCAATACGAGATAATATTTCTGAAATCATATCACTATCTCATTCTACATTAACCCTATCCCGCGTTCAAGTAACATTAGCCTTAATTCCATTAAATAAAAGGTGCTTTTTAATATTATTATTAAGCATCATAACACATCTCTTTCTAACAGGCTTAGA